>JALYIW010000064.1 GCA_030775625.1 Pseudomonadota bacterium
GAGCACCAGAACTCTCACGCAAACTTCTCGATGTCAGCGAAGCTTTTACCCATCCGATCTTTGGCGGACAGCTTGGGTTCCATGCCGGCCGGCAACGGCCATTCGATGCCAATCATGGGATCGTCCCAGGCCAAGGTGCGCTCATGGCTTGGACTGTAAATGTCCGTGCACTTGTACAGAAAATCCGCCGACGCCGAGGTCACGAGCATTCCATGGGCTAGCCCCGGCGGAACCCATAGCAGGCGATGATTTCGGTCGGACAATTCCCCGCCCCAGCAGCGGCCGAAGGACGGCGAACCGCGGCGCAGATCCACCACCGCGTCGTACACCGAACCCGCGGTCACTCGCACCAACTTGCCTTGAGTATGCTCAACCTGGAGGTGTAGCCCCCGCAAAGTCCATTGGGTGGAGCGGCTGTGATTGTCTTGGACGAACATCGCATCGATGCCCGCGGCCTTGAACTTCGCGGCCTGCCAGGTTTCCATGAAAAACCCGCGGTCGTCGCCGAACACCTGCGGTTCGATCAATACCAGCCCGGCAATGGGCGTCTCGTGAAACTTCATGGCTGGTGGTCATCGCGCAGGATGCGCAGCAAATACTCGCCATAGCCGCTTTTTTGTAGCGGCGACGCCAGACGCTCGAGTTGGGCCGCATCGATGAACCGCATGCGCCATGCCACTTCTTCGACGCAGGCGACTTTCAGTCCCTGCCGTTCCTCGATGATGCGCACGAACACACCGGCATCGAGTAGCGAATTGTGCGTGCCCGTATCCAGCCACGCGGTGCCGCGCCCCAAGCGCTCCACCTTCAGGGCTCCTTCGCGAAGGTAGGCGCGGTTCAAATCCGTGATCTCGAGTTCGCCGCGAGCAGAGGGTTTGAGCGAGCGGGTCATCTCGGACGCCCGTTCGTCATAGAAATAAATTCCGGTCACTGCATAGTTAGAAGGAGGCTTGACCGGCTTTTCAAGCAAATCAATTACTTTGCCGTCGGCATCGAATTGCACGACCCCATAGCGCTCCGGATCGTGCACGTAATAACCGAACACGGTGGCCCCCGCCGTACGGCCGGCAGCGCTCTGCAGCAACTCGGAAAGATTCGCCCCATAGAAAATATTGTCACCCAGAATCAGCGCCGACGGTCCACCGGCCAGAAACGGCTCGGCAATGATCAGCGCCTGCGCGATGCCATTGGGTTCGGCTTGAACGGCATAGTCGAAGGTGACCCCCCACTTCTCCCCGGTGCCGAGCAATTCGCGAAACGCCGCCTGATCCCGCGGTGTGGTAATGATCAAGTAGTCGCGGATTCCCGCCGACATCAGAGTCGCGAGCGGGTAATAGATCATCGGTTTGTCATACACCGGTAAGAGCTGCTTGCTCAGCGACAAGGTGACGGGATGCAGGCGAGTGCCGGCTCCCCCCGCCAAGATGATTCCCTTGCGCATTTTGACCAAATCTCACCCCGCTTCCTTGATCGGGCGCGATTATAGGGGATTGCCGCACCGCCAAATCCCTTGATTGCTGAGCGCAGAGCGGCTGGAGGTGTCAAAAGAGCGAAAAGATGAGCGACCCGCGTTGCGGCTTTGCGAAGAAGTGGGGCATGCCACAGGATGTCGCACGTAGGCCACGATCCCAGGTACACGTTCCATAGAGCACATTAAGGGGCGTAAAGCGTCTTACAAGGGCTTTTACCTTAGAAAGCCAGTTGAAAGCTCCCGAATTAGTTATAATATCTCTCTAGGGGGTGCTTTACGCGATGTAAAAGGTCTGTAGAGACGGTTAGATGATCGAGATACCCCTCCCGCTGCCGGTTGCCCGCGCCATCACCACGCTGGGCCGAGATATCTCCTTGGCTCGCCGACGTCGCGGTATGACCCAGAGGTCTCTCGCCGAGCGCATCGGCTCTTCGCTAAAAACGGTTCAGCGCTTGGAAAAAGGCGACCCACGCATCCCGCTGCATTACATCGGGCGGACGCTGTATGTCTTCGGTGAACTCGAACGACTCCTCCATCTACTGGGTACCGGCGAGGATGTGATTGGTCTGACACTCATGAATGAACGAGTACCTCAACGGGTACGGAACGCCAAGAAGAGCGCACAGTCGGGGTCGCTATGAGCGCTCGAGTCATCAAGCACCAGGTCGATGTGTGCCTGGGAAAGGCAGCCCGGCCAATCGGCCGGCTGACCTACGTCAAGGACGGCGGTCGTGAATATTCGGCCTTTGTCTACGACGAAGCGTGGCTGACCGACTCGGTACGATTCGAAGTGTCGCCCGATCTGCCACTCATTCCGGGACACCTGACAAGACGTGCGCGCACGAAAGACGACTCGTGTTTCCACTTGGCGATCACGGATACGGAACCCGATGCATGGGGCTGCCGAGTCATCGCACGCGCCCACGCCAAAGAGAGAAAAACGAACCCGACGTTGCCGGCACTCACGGCGTTCGACTACTTGAGCGCGGTTGACGACTTCAGCCGCATGGGTGCGCTGCGTTTACGGGACAGCGGCGGCGAATTTCTGCGCACGGCCGAACAAGGCATGCCGGCTACAGCGCCGCTGATCGAACTTCAGCACATGTATGACGCCAGTAGGGCTGTGGAGCTCGGACAGGAGACGGCCAAGGATCTTAGGTATCTACAGGGCAAGGGTACGTCCCTGGGTGGTATGCGTCCCAAGTGCACGGTGCTCGAAGAGGACGGCTCGCTGGCGCTGGGGAAATTCCCGAGCGTCAAGGATACCCGCGATGTCATCCGAGCCGAGGTGCTGGCGCTGCGCCTAGCTCAGCGTGCCGGCATTGACACCGCGCAAGCACGCATCGTGCTGATTGGTGAGACGCCGGTGGCGTCCATACGTCGGTTCGACCGCACGGCCGATCACGCCCGCATTCCGTATCTGTCCGCCGCGTCGATGCTGCAATCCACCCGCAACGAAGAGCGCGCATACACCGAAGTAGCGGATATTATCCGCGCGAAATGTGCACGGCCTACCGAAGAGGCGCGCCAGCTTTGGCGCCGGCTGGTGTTCAATCTACTGATCACCAACGTCGATGATCACTTGCAAAATCTCGGCTTTTTGCATGTGGACCGAGGCATGTGGCGGCTCGCACCGATGTTTGATGTGAACCCCTTCCCCGACAAGGATCGTGAATCCAAAACTTGGCTCAGCGAGAACCTCGGGCCCATCACCTCACTGAACATGCTGATGCAGCACGCGGACTACTTCAGTCTGCCGCCGTCCGCAGCCTTGGAGGCGCTGGCCGCAGTTTACTCGGCCGTGTGCACGTGGCGGACGGTAGCGGTCAGTTCCGAAGTGGGCCTGCTCGACGCCGAACTTGATGAGTTTGCACCCGCCTTCGAGCACCCCGAAATGGACGCGGCCCGAGGGCTCCTCGCCTGACCCGTGCTCGATCTCCCCGGCGCCTTGGCTCCCCGTCACAGCGATTCCCGGGCCGTGAGCATTGACAAAGAATTCACGGAGCCTTTACTCATGCGAAGCATCTGCCCGTTGAGCAAGTACAGGCCTCGCAACCGGCCTCATCGCTGCTTGGCTACGTACTCGATCAACGCCGCCACGCCAGCGGCTCCATGCCCCACCGGCGCCTTGGCCCCCGTCATATCGATTCCCGTCGCGAGCTTCTTGCCCAACTCCACCCCGAATTGATCGAAGGAATTGATCCCCCACACGGCCCCCTGCACGAACACAGTATGCTCGTACAGCGCCAACAGTGCGCCCAAACTCCGCGCCGTGGTCTGCGGGTACATCAGCAGGGAACTCGGCCGGTTGCCTTCATACACCCGGTGCGCGCCCATTCCTGCGATCTCGGCCGCGCTCGCACCCGCCTTGCGCATGTCGGCTTCAACCTCGTCCAGCGTGTGTCCATAGGCGAAGGCCTGCGACTGCGCGAAACAATTTTTTAAGGCGAGATCCTGACCTGCGGTGCCGCCCCAGGAACCGCGCAACGGCGCAATGAAATCCATTGCCTGGGTCAGCGTTCCCTGATGCAGCATTTGAAAAAACGAATGCTGTGCATTTGAACCCGGCTCGCCCCACACAATGGGGGCCGTGGGGTAGTCGACGTACCCGCCGGTGAGACTCACCGACTTGCCGTTACTCTCCATTTCGAGCTGTTGCAGGTACGCCGGTAAGCGAGCCAGGCGTTGGTCGTAAGGCAAAACCGCGAGAGTGGGAAGATTCAAAAAAGTCCGATTCCATGCTCCCAGCAGCCCCATGAGGACGGGCAGGTTCTTCTCGAAGGGTGCTTCAGTGAAATGCTTGTCCATATCGCTGGCACCGCGCAGAAACTCCTCGAATTTCTCGCTGCCCACCACCAGCTCGGCCACCAATCCGATCGCCGACCATACCGAGTAACGGCCGCCTACCCAATCCCACATTGTGAAACGATGCTCTGGCGCGATGCCAAAGGCATCCATGGCCGGACCATTGGTGGAGACGGCGACAAAATGCTTCGCCGGCGACTTCTCGCCCAGCGCCCCGACCACCCATGCTCGCGCGGCATTGGCATTCGACTGGGTTTCCAGCGTGGTGAAAGTCTTGGAACAGACGATGATCAGGGTTTGCGCCGGATCTATGCTGCGCATCAAATCCTCGAGCTGGGTACCGTCCACATTCGAGACGAAGTGCGGCGTGATGCCGCCGCTCCATTCATGCTTGAGCGCTTCGCATACCAGCAGCGGTCCGAGGTCCGAACCGCCGATGCCGATGTTGACCACCTGCTTGAACGTCTTGCCCGTGATACCCAGTTTCTCGCCGCGACGCAGCGCCCCGGCAAAAGTGGAGAGCTCCTTGCGCGACTCGCGCACTTCGGCCTGAATCGCGGCGGAGCCCGCAAAACTCGAGCGCAACGCCGTATGCAGTGCCGCACGCTGCTCCGTGGTGTTGATCAACTCGCCACGGAACATCGCGGCGATGTGCTCCTTCAAGCCGGTCGCCTTCGCGAGATCAAACAACAACGACAAAGACGTTTGCGTGATGCGCTGACGGGAAATATCGAGCAGCCAGCCCTCGTGCTCGACATGAAAATTCTGCCAGCGCTGCGGATCTTGAGCGGCAAGATCTCGCAGATGCACGCCCGACATTTCCTGGGCGTGTTCGGCAACCGCGCGCCACGCCGCCAGAGAGGAATTTAACGTTGCCATAGCGGATTCTCAGTCACAATTTTCGCCACACCGTATTGCCGCCGGACGCCTTGTCGAGCAATAGCAGGGCATGCTCGTGTGCGATCAACTCCTCCGCGCTCGCCCTGATCACGGCGATGCGTACGCCGCCGGCCGCATTGGGCGCAGCCTGGCGCGCCCGGCTGCGCGCGGTATCCGATTCTGCGCTCAAGGTCATGCTTGCCTGACCGCCGGTCATCGCCAGATATACCTCGGCCAGGATGCGCGCGTCCAACAACGCTCCGTGGTAGTCGCGATGCGAATTATCCACCGAGTACCGTTTGCACAAGGCGTCCAAATTGTTGCGCTGGCCGGGATGCATTTTTCGCGCAAGCGCCAGCGTGTCCAGAATCCGGCACAAATCGTCAATCTTGTGCGCGGCTTGCGCCCGCGCAAACTCTGCATTCAAGAACGCCACATCGAACGGAGCGTTGTGGATGATCACTTCCGCGTCGCGGATGAAGTCCACGAACTGCGAATGCACGGCTGAAAAATTCGGCTCCTTCGCGAGCTTCTCGCGCGTCAGGCCGTGCACCTGCCGGGCGCCTTCCTCGATGTCGCGCTCGGGATTCAAGTACTGATGATAGGTGCGCCCCGTGAGGCGGCGATTGAACAGCTCCACACAGCCGATTTCGATCACCCGGTGCAGTTGCTCAACTTCCAGACCGGTGGTCTCCGTATCGAGAACGACTTGGCGCACTTAACGCTTACCGGCCGGCCAGCAGTCGATCGATAGCAAGGTTCGCGAGCTGATCCACGTATTCATTACCTTCATGTCCGGAATGTCCTTTGACCCAATGCCACTCGATGTCCTGCTCGGCCACCGCGGCGTCCAATAATTGCCACAAATCCTGATTCTTCACCGGTTGGCGCGCCGCGGTGCGCCAGCCACGCGCCTTCCAGTTGGGCAACCACTCGGTGATCCCCTGCAACACGTATTTGGAATCCGTATATAGCTTAACCGAGCAGCGCCTTTTCAATGCGCTCAAGCCCCCGATGGCCCCCATGAGTTCCATTCGATTGTTCGTGGTCCCGGCCTCGGCTCCCGAGACTTCTTTGCGCTGCTTGCCGGCGATCAACAAGGCCCCCCAACCACCGGGACCTGGATTACCGCGGCATGCGCCGTCGGTGAATATTTCAACTTCCGTCATGGCTCAAAGGGGGTCATGGACACTTTGGTGGTTGGTTCGACCGCGGGCAGGAGTACCCGCTGGCGCACGCGCCGCTTCGGCCGCACCAGGGTCAGGGTCTGCACGCGCTTGCGCGCCTTCAGCAGGTAGGCTCCCGCGGTCAATGCCGCTCGCGGCCGGGTGCCGGGCTCGCGGCGCGGCGGATCGTCGGTCGCCTTGGGAGCGCGTCCCTTCAACGGCAGCAATCCGAGATACCCCCTCACACTGTCGACATCGAACCCCAACAGCGCCACCCAGTCGCGCAGCCGCCTTTCCGACAGCATGCGCTGGGTCTGCGGTGGAAACGGCGGCCAGCCAAAATACTGCGCAAACATTCGGCGTGCGCCCCACCCGCTGACGGGATTGAAGCCGCAGATCACCAGACAGCCCTCGGCGGTGAGCACCCGTTCAGCCTCGCGCAGCACCGCATAGGGATCTTCGACCAGCTCGAGAGTATGCGGTAATAAAATCGCATCGATGGAATCGGAACGAAACGGCAGGCAATCCAGCGCCGAGCACAGCGTGACATCCGCGGACAGTTCCGGTGCCACCAAGGTCGTGTGCTGCGTGCGCGCACTGTCCAGCAAGTGCCGCGCCGGTCCCCAAGCGCCTATTTGTAAGAGTTCGAAGCCGAACACGTCCTCGAGGGCCTTAGGGGCGAGCGCCGCCTCTTCACGCAGCACGCGAGCGCCCAGGGGACCTTCAAACCAGTCGCCGGGGGGCAAATTGCCGCTTGATTCCAACCGGGGCTCCTTCATGAAAACACTAGCGAAGTTCGAATGTTACAGGTTAAATACGCCGGAAAATGTCAATCCATAGCACGCATCTTAACGTGCGCCCGGTGCGCGCATTCTCCGATAACTACATCTGGCTCATCGAGTCGCCGCAAGACCCGGGCCGCGTGGTTGCCGTCGATCCGGGCGATGCGGGGCCCGTCATCGAAGAATTGCAGCGCAGCGGCGCAAGCTTAGCGGCGATTTTACTCACTCACCATCATCCCGATCATATCGGCGGCGTTCCTGAGCTGCTGCGCCACGCGCCCGTCGCTGTGATCGGCCCGGACGATGCGCGAATTACCACGCGCACGCGCACTGTTGGCGGGGCCGAGCAATGCGATTTGCCGGACTTGGGACTTTCATTCGAGACATTACGGGTGCCTGGGCATACCGTGAGTCACATTGCGTTTTGGGGGCACGGCGCGCTGTTTTGCGGCGACACCCTCTTTAGCGCCGGATGTGGCCGCATGTTCGAGGGTACGCCGACTCAGATGAACGCTTCGTTGACCCAATTAAAAACTCTTCCCCCGCAAACCCGCGTGTTCTGCGGCCATGAATACACGGCCGCCAATTTGCGCTTTGCTCTGGCCGTGGACCCAGACAATGCAGCCGCGGTCGAGTATCGCGATCACGTCGATCGCCTACGCGCCGCCGGCAACCCCAGCTTGCCCTCGACGCTGGCTATTGAGACTCGGGTGAATCCTTTTTTGCGCTGCGATGACCCCATTGTGGTGCGCGCCGCCGAGGCGCACGTGGGCCAGCAGTTGACGGACAGCGCTCAAGTCTTCGGCGCGCTGCGCGCCTGGAAGGATCAATTCCGCTAGTCGGTAGCCCATGGCACTCGTTACGCGACATTGGTTACTTGGCGCCGTCATCCTGCTGCTGGGCGCCTGCGTGCATACGCCGCCACCGCCGCCTGAACGCGAGCGCATCGTGACGCCGGTTGCGCCCACCGCGCCCGAAGTTCTGCCCGACGCCGCCACCAAAGCGGCCGGCCCGACGCCTTCGTTGACCATGCCCAGCGAATGGCAGCATCACAATGGACAGGACTACGACGACCTGTTCGATCGAATGCGGGCGGGCTTTGCGCTCGACGAGGTCCAAGAACCTGCGATCGATACCCAGCTCGCCTGGCTGCAACACAACCCCGACTACCTCGAACGGGTGTTTCAGCGCAGTCAGCGCTACATGTACCACATCGTCACCGAAGTGGAAGCGCGCGGCATGCCCTTGGAATTCGCCCTGCTGCCGGTGGTGGAAAGCGCGTATGAGCCTTTCGCCTACTCCTCGAGCCGCGCAGCGGGACTGTGGCAATTCATCCCGGGCACCGGCGTTCGCTTCGGCCTGAAGCAGAACTGGTGGTACGACGGCCGCCGCGATGTGGTCGAATCGACGCGCGCGGCGCTCGACTATCTACAAGCGCTGCATGATCAGTTCGACGGCGACTGGCTGCTGGCGATCGCCGCCTACAATGTCGGCGAGAACACCGTGCAGCGTGAATTGGATTACAACCGCGCTCACGGCAAGCCCACTGATTTTTGGCATTTGACCCTGCCGGCGGAGACCCGCGCTTACGTACCCAAACTGCTCGCGATGAAGCGCCTCATGGCGGAGCCCGAGCGCTACGGTCTGGAATTCGCGGTCATTCCGAACGAGCCGTATTTCGCGGTCATCGACACCAACTCGCAAATCGATTTGAAAATCGCCGCGCACTTGGCGGGCACCAGTTACGACGAGCTGGTGGCGCTCAACCCCGGCTACAACCGCTGGGCGACGGATCCCGATGGTCCGCACCGCATGCTCGTGCCCATCGACAACGCGGATGGTTTCGAGACCGCACTGAAAACTCTGGGAGCCGACGACCGGGTGCGTTTCGCCGACCATGAGGTGACACGCCGCGAAACGCTGGCGTTGATCGCCAGGCAGTACGGCACCTCGGTCGCGGTCATCTCCAAGGTTAACGACCTCAAGGGCGGCAAGGTGATGCCGGGCCAGACCTTGAAGATTCCGCAAATCAGCGGCGAACTGCCGGACAAGGTGTTGCTCGCCGCCTCCCGCGTCGATCGGCCGCAGACGGAGTTCGGTGGACGCAAACAGCATCAAATCGTATATCGCGTGCGCGGGGGTGAGACGCTGAGTTCCATTGCGCGCCGTCACGGCATGCCGGTGAGCACCCTCGCCCGCCTGAACAACATGACCGCGGGCGATTCGCTGATCAAGGGTCAGCGTTTGGTCATCAAGGCAAGCGCGCGCCGTTACCGTGATGAAGGACCGACCTCCGGCCGGCGGGTGTTGTACACCGTGCGCCGCGGCGACACGGTATACAGCATCTCAAAGCAATTTCAGGTATCGGTCACTCAGCTCAAGAGCTGGAACGGTTTGAATCCTCGCCATCAAATAAGAGCCGGCCGGCGCTTGGTCATGTACGTCGATTCGAACCGGCAACAGGGGTAATCAATGGGTTTTTTGAGCGGTAAAAGGGCGCTGATCGTCGGCCTTGCCACAGATCGTTCCATTGCGTGGGGCATCGCCCAAGCCATGCATCGCGAAGGCGCCGAACTCGCCTTTTCGCACATCGAGCGCATGACCGATCGGGTGGTGCCGCTCGCCAAGCAATTGGGTTCGGACATCACCTTCACCATGGATGTCGGCTCCGACGCCGCCATCGGCAACGGCTTCGCGCACCTGAAATCGCGCTGGGACGGCTTCGACGTCTTGGTGCACGCGGTCGCCTATGCCCCGCGCGAAGCGCTGAGTGGCAGCTTCATCGAAGCCACGACCCGTGAAGGTTTCCATGTGGCGCACGACATCTCGAGCTACAGCCTCACCGCATTGACCCGCGCCTCGTTGCCGTTCATGCAGGGGCGCGCGGCTGCCATCGTGTCCTTGAGTTACCTGGGCGCCATGCGTTCCATTCCCGGCTACAACGTCATGGGCCTGGCCAAGGCCAGCCTAGAAGCCAATGTGCGCTTCCTCGCCGCCGATCTCGGTGCGCAGGGAATCCGCGTGAACGCCATTTCCGCCGGTCCCATCAAGACATTGTCGGCGGCCGGCATTCCGGGACTGCGCAAGATGCTCGCCCACGTGGCGGGCGCGGCGCCCATCAGGCGCAACGTGACCATCGATGACGTCGGCAATGCCGCCGCGTTTTTGTGTTCGGATCTCGCCGGCGGCATCAGCGGCGAAGTGCTGTACGTCGACGGCGGCTATCACACCGTGGGCATGAGTTTTCCGTCGGAAGGAGACGGTGTATGAACTTGTCAACGGAATCTCGGTTCTAACGTTACAGTGAGAGCTTGGGTCGAGGGGCGGTTGGACCAAGGGGCTGGATTATGTTAAATAGAATATTCATTAGCGGTATGACCGCGGCGGGCCTGGCAGGATTAGCGGCTTGCACCGCCCTACCGGTCACCACCGATGTTGATCCCTCCATGACGGTGGCCATGTGCCATACCTACACCTTCGCCCGCGAACACGTGGCGAATGTGGATCAACCGTCCGCCTTCGGCAATCCCTTGAACGCCGAACGGTTGCGCCGCGCCATTGAAGCCAACTTGGCCAGCAAAGGCATGCACCGGGCGGATCGTGGTCCCGCCGATTGCGTGGTCGGCTATGCCATGGGCTCGCGTCAGGTGTTCAACGACTTTTACGGCGGATTTGGCTTTAATGCCGGTTGGGGCCGTGGCTTTGGCCGTCACGGCGGCTTAGACGGCGGCTGGGGGTATGACGGCCCGTGGGTTCAAAACGAAACGCGTATCTCGGTCGACTTATTCGATACTCAGTCTCGCAAGCCCATTTGGCATGCCGCGGTCAGCGAGAGTGTTTCGGATCTGACCGGCCCGAATGCCGACGCCAAGATCAATGCGGCCACCGCGGCGATCTTCGCGAAGTTTCCAACCGGTGCACCGCCGCCCCCTGGACGCGCAACCACCTAGATGATTACGATTTTTTTGCGGACCTACACGCCAAAGAACAAGTAATCGGTCGCGACTAGCAGCTCGGCGCGTGCAGACGCGATCGAGAACAGGCGTTCATTGGTCGGCTGAATCCCGAGTAACGTCCGATGGCAGCGCGACCACAAATGGATACGCCGCGTCTATTTACGCCCAGCCACCCGTACCACGAACACGTAGTACAGCAGTGCCAATATCAACGCCACGGCCAGTACCAACGCGAAGAAGCGGTGTAGCGAGCCCGTGAGCAGCTCCGGGTGCTGTCCCACGGCCGTTCCGAGCCACGCCAGCACCGAACACCACAGCAGCGAACCCAGCAAGGTCGCGAGCGCATACCAACGAAAGTCCATTCGTAAAATTCCAGTCGGGATTCCGATCAAGTGACGGATCACCGGCAGCAGCCGCGAGAAAAATACCCCGGGTGGGCCATAGCGGGTGCACCAACGCTCCGCCAGTTGAATTTTGGCGCCACTCAACCCGACATAGCGCCCAAACCGCACGATGATGGGATATCCCAGCAATCGCGCCGCCCAGTACATCAGCGAGGCGCCAACCCAAGATCCGGCGCTGCCAGCCAAGACAATGCCCATGAATGAGAATTGCCCCTGAGTGTGCGCGAGATACGCGGCCGGCGGGATGATCACCTCGCTCGGAATGGGTATGAAAGTGCTTTCCAGCAACATCAGTCCGGCGATCAGCCAATAGCCGCCCTGGCTGAGCGTGGCCAGGTACCAATCCGAAAATTGCTGCAGCGCCTGCGCCAAACTATTCGATTGCCTGAGGGTTCAAGGTAACTTTGGCGTCGGCGCGGGCGGCGGCCGCATAGTTCTGCGCTTCGGCCGATGCAATTTGCGCCGCGAGTTCGCGCCGCAGGGCATCCGCCGGCTGCTTCGGATCACTCGGTTCTTCGCGCACCGCGCTCAAGGCAATAACCGCGGCGTCGCCGTTGGCGAGCTTCGCATGGTTATAAATCGCTTTCCCCGGCAGAGGCTTCGGTTCACCGAACGCCGTGCTGCGAATCTCCTTGGGCACTGCTGTATCGCCCCGCCCGACGAATTTCGGCGCCGGCGCCGTTTGGCCCAAACTCTTGGCGACCGCATCCCAAGCCTCGCCCGAATCGAGCCGCTTGGCGGCATCGGCCGCCGCAGCGGCGGCCAATTCCACGCCGCGCTGCTGCTTCCACGCTGCGATAACCTCGGTTCGCACGGCATCCAGCGGCTTTTGTTGCGGTAACTTGTGATCGGTGGCGCGCAGCACCACGCCACGCCCCTTCTCCACTTCGACGACGGGGCTCAAACGCCCATCGAGAACGTCCTGACTGAAGGCCGCCTCGATCACCGCCGGCACCTTGCCGAGTGCACCGCCGCCCTCGAGACGGCTGAATGCCGGCACTTCGGCGACGCCAAGACCCGCTTTGCGCGCGACCACGTCGATATCCGTGGCATTTTGCAAAGCCGCGTCAGCCAGCTGGTCCTGTGCATTGTTGAAGAGTTTCTCGGCTTCGTTGCGGCGGTATTCCGTTTCCAAGTCCGTTTTGCTCTGCTCGAAGCTCTTGACGGCGGCGGGCTGGATCGCGGCGAGTTTCAGAATGTGATACCCGAACTGGGTTTTTACCGGACCGCGAATCTCATCGACCTGCATGGCATACGCCGCATCGCCGAAGGGTGTCACCCAAGTCTTGCGCTCGTTGAAACCCAACTCGCCGCCCTGTGGCGCCGAACCCGGGTCCTGCGAGAATTCCTTGGCCAATTTCGCGAAATCCTCACCCGCCCTAGCGCGCTTGAGAATTGCCTCCGCCTTCGCCTTTACCGCCGCGTCATCCTTCGGGTTCGACACGGACAGCAAGATATGGCTGACGCGGCGCTGCTCGGCCTGCGTGAATCGCTCCGGCGTCTTCAACTTCTGCTCATCGTAGAACGCTTTGAGATTAGCGTCGTCGACATTCACCTTCGTGCCCAGCTGCGCCAGGCTGATCTCGATGTAATGCAAATCCACGGTCTCGGGCGTCATGTATTCATTGCGGTGCGCATCGTAAAATGTCTTGATCGCGGCATCATCGGGAGTCGCAGCGGCCGCATATTTTTGCGCGGACAGCGTCAACCAGGTGAGTTCGCGTTGCTGCTTGGTGAGCGCCGTGATTAGCTTGATTTCACTCGCGGTCGCGAAGCTCGACATGCTCAGCGCCGAATCGAGCTGGCGCAGCTTGGCATCGCGGCGAAAGTACGCTTCTATCTCGGGAATGGAGCGGCCTTGCGCGCGCAGCATTCCAACGGCGTACGCGTAGTCACATTTGCCTTCCACTTGAAATGCCGGCACGGAACATTCGGCCTTCAAAATCTCCGCCTCGCTGACTCGATAGCCGAGCGAGTCGGCGCGGGTGACCAGCGCCTCGCTGCCCACATAGTCCTCGAGCACGCGCTGCTTGATGTCGGTGCGCTGCGCGTCGGTGAGCGTGCCGTTGGCCTGCCGCTCCTGCTGCGCAAGCTGCTGCTGATAGCTCTGCCTGACTTCGTCAACCGAAACTTCGTTGCCGTTCACTTTCGCGGCATAGGTCGGCGCGCCCAAAGTCCAGTTGATTCCCCACAAAACAAACACCAGCGCAATTGCGCCGAGGATTACATAAGCAACCCAGCCGGTTATTTTGTCGTGAATAGTCTGCAGCATTATCCAGCCCTTCCTTTCATACCCCACGGCGCGGCCAAATGGCACGCGCGGAACCTTTAGGAAATGGCGGAGTGGACGGGACTCGAACCCGCGACCCCCGGCGTGACAGGCCGGTATTCTAACCAGCTGAACTACCACTCCGCTGTTGGTGGGTGCTGAGGGGATCGAACCCCCGACCCTCGCCG
>JALYIW010000065.1 GCA_030775625.1 Pseudomonadota bacterium
GCGATGCCTTGACGACCATTTCGCTTGCGAATTCCATGCCCGGCGCGCGCAGCTTCAGGCTCAAAATCGCATCCCGATCAAAGCCTCGCAGACCACAATGAAAATCGCCGACCGGAGAGGAGAAAAGGGTGCGCCCGATGAATGAGAGGAGGGGATTTCCCACATGGCGATTGAGAAAAGGCATCGCCCCAGGCATGATTCCGCCGGTGAATCGGTTGCCCACGACTAGCTCGAATCCCTGCCGCAATCGGTCGATGAATCCATCCAGGTCAGCGAAGTCGTAGGAATCGTCTGCATCCGCCATGATGACGAAGCGGCCTTTGGCAGCTTCGATTCCGCCGATGAGTGCCGCACCGTAGCCTTTCCGCTTGACGCACACGACGCGTGCTCCGGCGGCGGCAGCTAGAGACCGTGATCCATCCGTCGAGCCGTTGTCGGCGACGAGAATTTCGCCGTCAATCCCTTTTTTGTCCAAGTAAGCTTGGGCACTGCGAATACAAGTTTCAATGGTACGTGCCTCATCGAGACAGGGCATCAGTATCGTGAGTTCCATAGCACCGGGAACGCTACTCAATTCCGAGCTTCTTGATCCGATACCGCAACGCGCGAAACGACATGCCCAATACCTTGGCGGCTGCCGTCTTGTTGAAGCGGGTTTGTTCCAGCGCCTTGACGATGGCCTCCCGCTCGATGTCTTCGAGATGATCGCCCAGCGCGCCACCGTTGGTGGACGCGGCGGCGGCGGCGCCTGCCGACACTCCCGGGGTTGGCCGCAACTGGATGTCGGCGGCACTGATTTCGCCACTGACGCTCAAGGTCAGGGCGCGCTCGAGAATGTTCTCGAGTTCGCGCACGTTGCCCGGGAATGGGTGGATTTCCAGCGCCGCGAGCGCGGCGTTGCCCAGCGCGGGCGGGGTGATTTTCATGCGCCGACCGAGCCGTCGCAGGATGGAAGCAGCCAGCTCGGGGATGTCCTCGCGGCGTTCCCGCAGCGAGGGCACGCGCAATTCGATGACGTTCACGCGGTAGAACAAGTCCTCGCGGAATTTACCCTCGGCGACCATTTGCGAGAGATTTTTGTGGGTGGCGGACAAAATTCGTACGTCAACCCCCACTTCGGCTTGTTCGCCGACGGGACGCACCGCCTTCTCCTGGATCACCCGCAACAGTTTGACCTGCATGTGCAGGGGTAGGTCCGCAATCTCGTCGAGGAACAGCGTGCCGCCCTCGGCCGACTGAACGAGCCCCTTTTTATCGCTGACGGCGCCGGTAAAGCTGCCGCGTTTGTGCCCGAACAATTCGCTCTCCATGAGTTCGCTCGGAATCGCACCGCAATTGACGGGCACGAAAGGGGCTTCGCGGCGCGGGCCGGATTCGTGAATGAGCTTGGCGACCAGTTCCTTGCCGGTGCCGGATTCGCCGGAAATGTGCACCGGGGCTTGGCTGCGCGCGACGCGTCCGATCATTTCGCGCATGTGCTGCATGACCAAGGAGGTTCCGAGCAGGCGCGGCCCCAGAATGGTGGTATCGGTGTCCTGCGGCCCGGACATTCTGATCGCGGTGGAAACCAGCTTGCGCAGGCCGGCAAGATCGAGCGGCTTGGAGACGAAGTCACAGGCGCCGGCTTTGAGGGCGCGAACCGCCGTTTCCATGTTGCCGTGGGCCGTAATTACGGCCACCGGCACGTTGGGGGAGTACTGCTGGATCCATTGCACCAGTTCCAAACCGCTCCCGTCCGGCAGCTGCATATCGGTCAGGCACAGATCGAATCGCTCGGTTTTCAGCATGCGTTGCGCCGCAGCCACGGTATCGGCCGTACGCGGGTTCAGGTCCATGCGCTGCAGCGTAATGGACAGCAATTCACAGAGATCGGGTTCGTCGTCGACGACCAATACGGCGGGCTTCGTCATGATCGTATTGTAGCGTTTGCGGGCCGAGCACGCGTGTTATCCGCCAGCCCACAATTCTTCGATCGGAACGGCGGCCAGCTTGTCGCCAAAAGGGAGCACCTGATCGCCAAGGTATAGCAACACAC
Source organism: Pseudomonadota bacterium (assembly GCA_030775625.1). GTDB lineage: Bacteria > Pseudomonadota > Gammaproteobacteria > Steroidobacterales > Steroidobacteraceae > Bog-1198. The sequence goes on from JALYIW010000065.1 coordinate 2,036, forward strand.
CACGTATGAATTTCTTACCGGCGTCCTCTGCGAGGGAATCAAGGCCTGCAAAATCCGCCTTGCTTACCTTCGCTCCGGCCTTGATCTCGATGCCAGTTACCGCTCCGCCCGGCAATTCCAATACCAAATCAACTTCGCGCCCCGCCGCCGATCGATAATGAAAAGCCGTTGCTGGCGCCTTGCTCCAGGTAAGTTGTTTACGTAGTTCTTGAACCACAAAGGATTCCAGGAGCGGTCCTATGCTGCCGGACTGTGCCAGTGATTGCGGATCCGTGTCGCCGCGCAGATAGGCTGCGAGACCCGGATCGACCATATGGACCTTCGGAGACTTCACGAATCGCTTTCCGGTGTTGGTGGACCACGCGGGCAATGGTTGCAAGATATAAATCGCTTCCAAGAGGCCTAAATATCGCCGAAGCGTGGAATTCGGGATGCCCGTGGAGCGAGAAAGTTCGGACATGTTCATCAGCGCACTGGACCGGGCCGCGAGAAGTCCGAGCAAGCGCGGAAGCT
>JALYIW010000066.1 GCA_030775625.1 Pseudomonadota bacterium
GCCTTCGAGTTGGGTTCGCGCAACCGCTTCCTCGACAACCGGCTGCAGTTCAACGCCGAGGGTTTCTATTGGAAATACAAGGACCATCAGGAGCCGCGTTTGACGGAAGATGGTTTGGGCGTACGGGGTGACCGCAGGATTAGTCGCCGTGAACATCGGAGCTCCGCGAACGTACGGGGCACGTGTAAAAATCAACTTTTGATGCAAACCGGCAATCCGGAGCGACCGGGTTGCCGGCTGGCATCAGCTTGGCACGCCATAGTCTTGCCCCCACCCCTGCCATAGGTGCAGCCATAGTCGCACCCACGGTTGTCATATTTTGTTCCGAGACTCGAACGGAATAAAGATTAATTCCAATAATTCTTATATTGGTCAACATGTTATAAGATTAAATTAGAATTATTATAGCACCCCACAAGGCCGCGGTCGAGGCGTGGACTACGTCTGGTGCTTGCAAGTGGGCCGCAGCGGCGCCTTCGATCCCAAGACACGTTGCTGCGAACTGGTTAGGGCCTACTCGCGAGCGCGCTTAAAGGAAGTTTTGGGCTGTTTTAGCATTTTGCTGAAGCGAAGCGCATCATCCCATGCAGCGTAACGGGCGGTATTGTCAAATACACACCAGGCCGTCATTGCCCCAGCCATTGTGACGTTCAAAGCGAAAGCCGCGAGTTGCGTGTCCGAATACTTCGAGTAATACATTTGCGGCGTCCCGTGCCAGCGAAAGTAGGCAAAACGCGGTTCCCCGCCGGGGACGTTGGCTCCCGCATGCTTGGCCGGATCGGCGGCAACGCGTGCGACGTTGACCCGACGCAATGCTTCGTCCGCGGCCGTTGTAAACCAGCTGGCGTGGCGCGGCTCGCATGTCACCACCGTTCCTCGTAGAGTTGGTGCCCTCCTGAAGAAGGTGCGGACTATCGCCGCACTGAATTCGAGAGTGGGCGGCAGCTGAACCAGCACTGCGGCGAGTTTCGGCTGCAAGTACGCGATTTCCCCATAGAACTGTGCCACCTCAGCGTTGCAACGCCGCAGCCGAGCCTCATGCGTGATGCTCCGTGGCAGTTTCACGGAGAAGAGAAAGTGGGCGGGGGTTTCATCCCTCCAGCGTGCATAGGTGGTAGTGAGATGGGGCCGATGAAAGGAGGAATTGATTTCGACGCAGGAGAAATGCTCCGCGTAATAGGCCAGATGTGATTGCGCAACTCGCCGATGGGATCGCTGAGACGGGGGATTGGCCCAGCCGGCAATGCCGATGTAAATGTGCTTGAGGTTGCCGATACATCACCTAATGAGTGTTCGATACTGGCCATTTGGCCGCCCTTTGCGACGGAAAGGCAATTGACCGCCAGTCCTACAAAACCCCCCACAGACGCCAATCAGGCGCGTTCACTCGCCGACGCAAAGAGGCTGCTGTGTTATGTCTAAGACCACATAACGGTCGGCCAAACGTCGGCTAGGGGGTGTTATGGTAAAATGGCGTCGCAGGCATGCCATGTGGTTTGCTGCAACGAAGCGAAATTGAGACCTAGCGCACGCTTAAGTTCGCGGTTGGAATTGTAATGTTCCATCCTCATAATGCTAATGCGCCGCCACGGATGCGGGCGTCGGAAGTGCAGAGTTAATGTAGGAGTATGCAAAATGCTTGGATTTGTCGCCCGATGGGGTCATAACACATTGTTGATCGCGCTAGCACTGATGACCTACGCGGTTTTTGTCACGCTCAAATAAGCAGTCGAGGGACGGGGCTGCCGGCGTCGGCCTCTGACGGCAAGTAGCGCGGTCAATACAAACATCACGGGGTGAGCCCCTCGCTCCATGAACAATGATGACGGGGCGCCCGCGGACGGGCCCGCGCTGACGCGTGGGGTCGGCGCGTGGGCAGCGATGGCCGTCAACGTTTCCAATATGATTGGCACCGGCGTTTTCCTGAAAACGCGTGTCATGACCTGCAATGTCGGCAATCCTAAGATGGTGTTGGCGGTTTGGCTGGCCGCGGGAATGTTGTCATTGGCCGGAACATTCTCGTATTCCGAAATCGCTGCCATGATGCCCGAGGCGGGCGGTGACTATGTCTACCTGCGCCGGGCCTATGGGCGGCTCGTCGGCTTTTTGTACGGTTGGACGGCATTCACCGTCGCGCGCGCGGGATCGCAGGCCGCCCTCGCGGTGGGTTTTGCCATTTTCATGAATGTGGCTTGGAACGGCACGTTAAGCCGTTGGCACCTCGACGCCACACTGTTCGGCATGCATCTGCAAGCCGGTGGCTTGACGGCGGCGGCCGTAGCGGCGATTTGGATCGTGGCGCTCATCAATTGTGCTTCGGTGACTGCCGGCGGCCGACTGGCGCTCGCCCTGACCATCGCCAAAATCGGATTGGTGTTGGCAATCGGAATCGGAGCCTTCATGTTGGCAATGGGCGATTGGGGTCACCTGGCTGAATCGGGACTCTCCGGTAGCTGCCAAGGAGTACCGAGCAGCGCCCGCGGCGGCATCACGGGATTCGGCGCCGCCATGCTCGGCGCCTTATGGGCTTACGACGGCTGGCAGAACGTGGCGCCGCTGGCCGGAGAAATTCGCGATCCTCAGCGCAACCTACCGCGGGCCTTCATCGGCGGCACATTGTTGGTCGCAGTGTTATACCTGTTCGTCAATGCAGCTTACTACTACACCCTGACCCCGGTCGAAATTGCCAGTGTGCCCATCAGTTCATCGGTCGCCACGGAAGCGATGCGGCGGTTCCTGGGACCGCTCGCCGTGTCCATGACGGCGGTCGCTCTGATGATTTCCTCGTTTGGCGCATTGCATGTCAGTGTTTTGGCCAATTCGCGCATTCCATTCGCCATGGCGCGGGACGGATTGTTCTTTCGCGCATTGGCACCGCTGTCGCGTCATTCGAATGTACCGGTGCGAGCCATCGTGGCATCGGCGGCCTGGGCCAGCTTATTGGCCATGTCCGGATCCTACGATTCCTTGACCGACTCGGTCATCTTTGCTTCTTGGCTCTTCTACGGTCTGGTGACTGCTGCGCTGTTCGTATTCAGGAAACGAATGCCCGACGCGCCGCGCCCTTATCGGGCCTTTGGATATCCACTCGTCCCAATGGTATTTCTCGTCGTCACCGCGCTGCTGCTGTTCAACACTTTTTTTGCCGCGCCGCGTGAGGCACTGCGGGGGGCTGCCATCCTCGTCGCGGGACTTCCATTTTATTGGTATTGGTCCCGCGCGCGGAATTGATTGTCTTCAGTGGATCAAATCCGTCACTCGCCCGGCAAATCGAACACCAACACCTCCGCATCGCGGGCGCGGGCGAGAGCGAGCGTCGATCCCTTGGTGATGCGCAGCGCGTCGCCCGCGTGCAGCTCAGCGCCGTTCGCCGCCAGCGCGCCGCGCGCAACGTGCAGGTACATGCGTCGCCCCGTGCCCACTTCGAGTTCGGCGTGCTCATCGCCTGTGAACAAGCCGGCGTAAACTTTCGCGTTTTGATGGATCAACAAGCTTCCATCGGCTCGATTCGGCGATATGATGAGTCGCAACAGACCGCGCTTCTCATCGGCCGTAAAATGCTTCTGTTCGTAGCTCGGCTCGATATTGCGTTCGGAGGGCTGAATCCAAATCTGCAGGAAATGTGCTGCGCTTGCCGCAGATGGATTGAACTCACTGTGCCGGACGCCGCTTCCCGCGCTCATGCGCTGCACATCGCCCGGCCTGATGGTTGAGCCGTTTCCCATCGAATCGCTATGGGCGAGTTCACCGTCGAGCACGTAACTGATGATTTCCATGTCTCGGTGGCTGTGGGTTGGGAAGCCCGCTCCCGCCTGCACCCGATCCTCGTTGATGACTCGCAGAGGTCCAAATTCCACGTGCTGGGGGTCGAAATAATCCGCAAATGAAAACGTATGATAGGACTTAAGCCAACCATGATCGGCGAATCCCCTCTCATTGCTGCGTCTGATGTCGTTCATGAGCTTTTGGCACTGCCCCCGTGTCGATCTGCGCGCGTACACGCGGTAAGTAATTCTCGTGCTGACGCGCAATGAATGCAATCAATCCCTCGCGGACATGACAGCGCAAATCGAAGCTGCGAGTCGAATCCCGAGCGCTCACCAACGCCCGCAGTTGCATGGCGCCTTCACTGGCATCGGTTACTTGCAGGAGCGCCAGACGGCCGTCCCAGTCCGCAGAACATGTGCAAAGACGCGTGAGCTCCTCGCGCAATGCGTCCACCGGCAACCGGTAGTCGACCCAGATGAACACGGTGCCGAGAAGCTCCGCACTCGATCGCGTCCAATTCTGAAAGGGGTGCTCGATGAACCACTGCAGCGGTACGATCAAGCGACGCTCGTCCCATAGCGCCACCACCACAAACGCTCCGGTGATTTCCTCGACCCGCCCCCATTCACCGTCGACGATCAGTACATCGTGCAGACGAATGGGCTGCGTGAGCGCGAGTTGCAATCCGGCGATGAGATTGCTCAGAACCGGCCGGGCCGCCAAGCCGGCCACCAGACCGGCGACTCCAGCGGAAGCCAGCAGACTCGTTCCAATATGGCGCACGCTCGGGAAGGTCATGAGGGCACAGGAAATGCCGACCAAATACACGAAGGTCATCAAGGTGCGACTGATCACCGCCGCCTGGGTCTCTAGACGACGCGCCTGCAGGTTTTCACTCGCCGTGGTCGGGTTGAGCAGAGCCACCGCCTCGACGCTCGCGCGGATCAGCCGCAGTCCCAGCCAGGTAATGGAAAAAATAAGCCCCAAGGCGGTGGCATGCCGCACGGCCGGCATTAGACGGAGTTGATCCGGCGCGGCTTCCCAGACGAATTGCAATGCCAGCAACACCAGCAACGCCATGGCGGGCACCCGGCATCGCTCGAAGGCAGCAATGATCTGCGGCCGGCGCGCGAAACGCATGGCAATCCGGGTGATTGCTTTTAGCCCGATCAACACGGCGACAGCAGTCACGAATGCGACCAACGCATTGTCGGCCCAAGGGTTTCCAGTCAAAGAAGCAGAATCGACCATGCTGTCTTATCGCAGCCAAACACGTTTGCGTCAATGCGGTAGGACGCGCCCTACAGTCGGTTACGGAACCACCCGACTGCGGAATATGGACCCCCGGATTAACTTTCCCTGCAGTCCAGTTCCAAGGGAGATAACCATGTCCGTAGGCACCATCCTGCTAATTCTGCTCTTGCTGTTGCTCGTAGGCGCGCTTCCCGCATGGCCATACAGCAGCAGTTGGGGTTATTACCCGAGCGGCGGTTTGGGTTTGGTATTGATCGTTTTGCTGGTGCTGGTCGTCAGCGGTCGCCTCTAAGATTTCGGCAAAGCCAAAGCGTCTTTGGCAGCTTCTCGGGCCCGGTCTCATCACCGGCGCCTCGGACGATGACCCCAGCGGCATCGGCACCTATTCGCAGGTAGGTGCACAGTTTGGCTTCGGCATGTTGTGGACCATGCTGTTTTCATTTCCTCTGATGGTTTGCGTCCAAGTGATTTGCGCTCACATTGGCAGAGTTACTGGGCTAGGCATTTCCGCCAATTTGCGGCGTCACTTTCCCGCAGGGGTGTTGTTTCCCATCGTCGCCATGTTGCTGGCTGCCAATACCATCAACATCGCGGCAGACTTGGGCGCCATGGGCGCGGCAGTACAGCTTCTGGTGGGGGGGCCCGCCAGTTTGTACACCATATTTTTAGCCGTTATTACTTTGCTGCTTCAAATCTTCGTGCCGTATAGCCGGTACGTGCGCATCTTGAAGTGGCTCAGCGTCGCCTTGTTCGCCTACGTGGCCGCGGCCTTTTCATTATCCATTCCCTGGCGGGAAGTCGCGCATTCCACTTTTGCACCCCATCTCTCCTTCAAGCCTGAGTACATCACAGCCGTGGTGGCGATATTCGGCACTACCATCAGCCCGTATCTGTTCTTCTGGCAAGCCTCGCAAGAAGTCGAGGACCAGGAAGCAGACCCCGACGAGCAGCCCTTGATCGCGGCGCCCATGCAAGCGAACGCGCAATTTGCCCGGATCCGCACAGATACCTATGTCGGAATGGGTATGTCGAACTTGGTCGCGTTCTTCATCATTCTGACCACCGCGTTGACCCTGCACTCGCACGGCGTGACCAATATCGCGACCGCCGCCCAGGCGGCGACAGCCTTGCGTCCGATCGCCGGTCAATTCGCTTTTTGGCTTTTTTCGCTGGGTATCGTCGGCACCGGATTGCTGGCGGTACCGGTGC
>JALYIW010000067.1 GCA_030775625.1 Pseudomonadota bacterium
CGCCAAGTGAGCGGCGACGGCGGCCAGAAATTCCCGGTAGCGCATTGGTTTGGCGATGTAACCGTCGCATCCTGCAGCCCGGATGCGCTCTTCGTCGCCGTTCATGGCCAAGGCCGTGAGAGCAATCACCGGGATGGATTGCGTCGCCGCACCCCGTTTGAGCAGTCCGGTCGCCTCGAGTCCGTCCATACCCGGCAATTGGATATCCATCAGAATGAGGTTCGGGTGCTGGTCGCGCGCCAATGTCAGGCCGCTTTCTGCGTCGACTGCGCTGAGCACGGTGTGTCCGGCCGACTGGAGGAGGAAGGTTGCCAGCTCCATATTGACTGCGTTGTCTTCGACGATGAGAACTGTTGCCATTTCAGACTCCCGGTCGCCGTCCCGACATGGCCCGGCGGATTTCTGCCGAAAAGCGCTCGGAGTCGAACTCGGTTTTCTCCATGATGGTGGTGACGTATTGGTTGAGTGTTGCGCGATCTTCCGCAGTAATTTGCTTGGCGCTGACGATGAGAATTGGAATGCGAGCGGTATGGGGCTCGTCATTGAGCGCCGCAACCACATCGAAGCCGTTTACCTCGGGCATCATCAGATCGAGTATGATCACGTCCGGCAGCTCCCGGCGCGCGATTTCGATCGCCTCGCGGCCGCCACTTGCGCGAAGTACCGTACTACCCAGCTCGGCGACGCGAACGGCCATCAGCGCAACCGCGTTGGGATCGTCATCGACAACCAGGACCTTGAGTGTCTGAGCCTGCGAACGCGGGAACAGCCCAAGATCCGCCAGCGACTCGTATAATTCTTGTCGTGTGATGGGCTTCTGCATGACGGCCGCCGCGCCCAGCGCAAAACCCCTATCGGTATCGGCCGCAATCGAGATGATCAGCACCGGAATGCGCTGCAGGTCCGGCACCTGCTTGAGGCGAGCGAGACATTCCCAGCCATCCACGCTGGGCATCATGATGTCCAAGGTAATCAGCGACAACGGCTGCCGCATAGCAAGCTGCATGGCTTCTTCGGCTGAGGCGGCGTGCAGGACCTTGAAACCCTCCGTCTCGAGTTGCACACGGATCAACTCGGCGGCCTTGTAATCATCTTCCACCACCAACGCGGTGCGCGTACCGTCGAGGAACTCCAGCCTGGGAGAGGGCAGTGCCTGGCGCGTCAATGTGTCGTCGGTCCTGCGAAGCGGCAGCCAGGCCGTGAAGCAGGAGCCCTCGCCCACGGTGCTTTCCACCGCCACCGTCCCGCCATGCAACTCGGCGAGAAGCTTTACCATCGCCAAGCCCAGTCCTGTACCCTCGAATTTCCGCGACAGGCCGCCATCGATCTGACTGAACGGTTTGAACAGCCGCTCCAACCCCTCGGGAGAGATACCGATGCCGCCGTCGGTGAGACTGATTTCGAGAAACTCGGAGAATTCGCTCTCGGCCAACGGAAAGGTTCGACCCACGCGCAGACCGGATAATTGGCCCACAGCGGCGCGCGGAACGATGCGGGACCCCAGAATCACATAGCCGCCTTGCTCGGTAAACTTGACTGCATTAGACAGCAGGTTGTACAGAATCTGATTGACCTTACGGGTGTCCGCTTGAAAGACACCGAGATCTTCGACGGCTCTATTCTCGAGACGGATACCCCGGGTTGCGGCAGTCTCCGCAACGACGCATAGACTGTTCGCGAACAACGAAGACAAATGCACCGGTTCCAGATCGAGCACCATCTTGCCGGCTTCGATCTTCGAGAGATCGAGTATGTCATTGATGAGGGAGAGCAAGTGATTGCCGCTGCTGAATATGTTGCCGATGCATCCTAGTTGTTGAGCGGTCAGTTCGCCGATCAGGCCGTCTTTCAGAATCTCGGAGAATCCTATGATGCTGTTCAAGGGGGTTCGCAGCTCGTGTGACATGTTGGCGAGGAATTCGGACTTCATCCGGCTTGCCTCCTTGAGCTCGATGTTTTTCCGCTGCAGCGTCTCCTCGAAGCGCTTCAACTCCGTGACGTCGCGCGCCGCGGCCACTACCCCTTGGAGCCTGCGGTCGCGGTCGTGAAAGGTCGTGGCATTGTAGGACACCACGGTGAGTTGGCCGTCCCGAGCGCGTGCGGTGAGTTCGTAGTTAGTAACCTTACCCTCGTTCAGTACCCGGTTGATTCCCGCCTCGGCGCGGTCGGAATCCGTGAAATGGTTCTTGAACGGGGCGCCGATCAGCTCGTCGCGCGTGCAGCCGGTCAAGGCCTCCGTTTGCTTGTTCACGTCGGTAATGATGCCGCGCGGATCCGTAGTAATCAGCGCATCGATGTTCGATTCGATGAGCGAGCGGGTGTAGAAGTGTTGATCCCGCAAACGCTGGTCGAGCTTTGTGCGTTCCTCTTCGACCTGCCGACGCGCGGTGTTGTCGGTGCCGATCAGGAGATACCCTATGATGGCTTTTTGGGCGTCGCGCAATGCCGTGACGGACACGACCGCAGGGAAGCGACTCCCATCCTTGCGGATATAGGTCAACTCGTAGATATCTTCAATACCGCGCGACGCCTTGAACACCAGCGCCTCGAATCCCGGAGTGATCTTGGTCGCCAGTTCGACGCTCAGCGCTCGAGCTCGGGCGATCACTTCGAGCGGATCGGAAATGTCGGCCGGAGTAATCTGGTCTATCACTTCAGCAGCCGTGTAACCGAGCATCCGCTCGGCGCCGACGTTGAAGATCTGGATAACGCCCTTGGCGTCCGTGGCTATGCTCGAGAAATTGGCGCTGTTGAAGATCGCGTTCTGTAGGGCTCCTGCCTTCAGCTGCGCCTCTTCTGCATGCTTGCGAGCGGTGTTGTCGGTGCCGATCAATAGGTAGCCGATGATGAGCTCCTGCGCATCGCGCAATGCCGTGACCGACACGATTGCCGGAAAGGGACTCCCGTTCTTGCGGATCTTGGTCAATTCATAGATATCGTCGATCCCTCGCGAGGCTTTGAATACCAATGCTTCGAAGCCGGGAGCGATCGGAGTTCCGAATTCCAAGCTCAGAGATTGGGCTCGGGCGATCAATTCCGTGGGATCGTGAAGCTCGGAGGCCGTGATCCGGTTCACTACCTCGGATGCCGTGTAACCGAGCATCCGCTCGGCGCCGACGTTGAAGATTTGGATGACGCCTTTGGTGTCGGTTGCAATGCTCGAGAAAGTGGCACTATTCAAGATGGCGGTCTGCAAGGCGCCTGTTCTCAAAAGAACATCAGCGCGTCGGTTGTCGAGTTCAATGGCGGCTTCGTCGGTACTTTGGCGGGTATTAGGCATGTGCCCTCGGTTCAGATCTTCAATCGACGCAACGCCGGCCGCGGGCGGTCGGCGGTAGCGCGTAGGCCGATGTCGATTAAAAGGGAAGGGGTTAGGACTGGGTTAGGACGCACTGCCACTAACGTGACCGCCGATCGCAGTGTGCGCGCGCGAGAGGCAGTGCGGATCATTCTTCGCCCCCCCGAGCGAATATAGTGTGAGTCAGCACGCAGATTGCGATTGCCGTGTTGTTCATAAGGGTTTGTCCGCGCCGCGTTGCAGGGTGCCCGAGATGACTTGTCGTGATCCCGTCGGCGCCAATCCAAGCAGCACGGGATTAGATTTGAGGACCCGCAGCACATCCGTTACTTACGAGAATTCCGCACAGTTTTGGCCTTTGCGGCCGACAGAACTCTGTTGCTCATCATCAGTTCAAGGAGATGGAGTCATGTTGAAATCGAGGACGATTCCGATGGTCCCCGCCGATTCGGTAGCTTCGCTACCGGACGGGAATCGGTTCCCGGTGTTCAACATCGCATGTGACTATTCCGTTAGACAGGTACCCCTGGCGGAAGAAGATGCGATCAACAGCGGTGTCATCACCGTGCGCATGAGGGCACTTACTCAGGACGCCCACTTGAGCATTCTGGTCGTCGACGATGATGAGATCGAGTTGGCGCTGATCGGCGACCAACTCGCAGCCCGCGGGCTTGATGTCTCGAGGGCGTCCAATGGCAAGGAAGCGCTCGCCATGATTGAGCAGCGCTTCTTCCCGGTGCTGCTGACCGACTGGCAAATGCCGCTGATGGATGGCATCGAGTTGGCCGAGCGGGTGCGTGCGCGTGGCATGGACGAAACTTTCATCGTCATGCTCACCGGGAGAGACGGCCGCTTCGACTATCGGCGCGGCTATGAAGCTGGCGTCGATGACTACCTCACCAAGAAACTCCCCGACGTGGAGTTGTACGCGCGGATCACCGCCGCGTTTGGCACCGCCGCTCTCCGTCGTTCGCTGAAAGAGGCACGCGCGGCGCTCGCGCTTGCCGAAAATGGCAAACTGGGCACCGAGCAGAGCACACCGACGGGCGAGAAGCTCAAAGGCGTCACTGAGCCGAGCGAATCGGTCACGGTGCACCCTATAGCAGAAGCCCCCGGGTCCCAGAAGCTGCAAATCGGGCATTCGCATGCCGTAAGTGAGGACTTCGGAGCCACCACCGTCTTATCGTTAGCCCCCATGCCCGTCCCTCGGCTATTGCTGGTCGATGACGATGAGCTCGTGACCGAGCGCCTGAAAATATCCATGGTCGAAGCGGGCTACGATGTTCGCACGGTCTGCGATGGAGCCAGCGCGCTGATTGCGCTTCAGCGGGACTTCCGGTCGATAGTGATTCTCGATCGCAGCATGCCCGGCATGGATGGATTGGCGCTATGCCGCGCGATTCGCGAAAGGAGCTGGCCGGGCTACATCTACGTCATGCTCCTCACGGCGCACGATTCAGAAGGGGACATCCTGCTCGGTCTCGACGCGGGCGCCGACGACTACCTGAGTAAGCGGGTGTCGGACGCGGAACTGGTCGCCCGGCTCAACACCGCGACGCGAGTACTGTCACTGGAACACTCTCTCAAGGGCGCAATCGAAGAGCGGCGGCGCATGGCGATGACTGAC
>JALYIW010000068.1 GCA_030775625.1 Pseudomonadota bacterium
CTTGCCAAATGACACTTGCTGTGTGGCGTTAATGATTCCCGCGTCTTTATCTTGCTGCTGTACCGCCCATCCGTCCTTATTGAGCGTAACCAAGAGGCGAGAGTACGCGTCGGACTTCGACACGCCGACCAAATCCAGCCACGTTGAGGTTTTTTTCCCGGAGAAAAAACTGCCCGTCTGGGTGAAGTGACTTGCGCAGATTGCGATTAAGTCATCGGCCTGGACGACAACTGTCAGGGAAGTGGCAGCAACGAACAAAACAAAAGCGGCTATTTTTGACACAGCAAACTCTCCTTTGGAAACATCTTACGCGGCGTGAAGAGGCAGGACCCTTCAACGCATCTCTCCCTAGAACCTTTGCTTAAGCACGAACGGCTGCGCGGCCGACTACCCCTGCTCCACGTCGGATCTTACGACCACTGGTGCGAACGGCCGACGCGCCGTCTTTTTGCTGACGCTTCAGTATTCGTAAAACCGTGGCTTCATGATTGGCTGGAACATAACGCAAGCACGTCTCGAGCTGCTTCAACGCTTGTTTTGCCGTCTTCGTGTCGGCACGGCTCAAACCCTCCAAGGTCACCACCAGCATGGTCGCGGCCCCTTTTGGCCTGGTCAAGATTGTCATCCGAGGCCTTGCATGAGCCGGCCGCTCGACTGGACTCGGAAGAACCACAATGCGGCCACCGATATCACTTGCAATAATAGTCATCACACCCTCCTTATGCGGAAATACACGGTAGCCTTGCAAGCCCCCGACTTCGACAATCGTGGGTACCAATCGCTACAGACCGAACCTTTCAAAACCACAGCTTCTTCGCCAACAGAATGACGGCTAAGTGAGATGGATATAATACATAAAAGGCGAGCCTGATCCGGGGAATCGCTAGAGACAGTCGAGTTGCCGCAAATATAACCGGCAACGCGAACAACGCGCCGCTGTTCCGATTCACTACGGTCAAGGTAAGAGTACCCAATGCCCACAGGCCCAACCGCGGAAGAGTCGGCTTTCTACAATACAGCCAAGCACTGAGACAGCAAACGACGCCAAACCACCAATAGTCCGCCAACGCACCGCCGAGGATGAATAACGGAAGTGCAAGCGCACCATGCACCGCCTTGCCCTTCTCCAGGAGATAGATCAGCGCCACCACCAACAAGAGCTCGAACAAAATATTCAACGGATACCAAGGATACTCGGGCAAGAAAGCGCCGTTCAGAATGACGTAGAACGGAGTTGCGGCGAGGCCCCACAGCAACAGCCGGAACATCATGCGTTGATGAACACCCCGGCTCAGAGCATGCGGACGAGACAGATTGTAGACCAGGACAAAACCAAAAATGGGTAGCACAATGCGGCCGATCCAGAGCAGCACCTCAATTCTGTCTCCGTAGAAGAATCTGTTGATGTGGTCCAGAATCATGAGCGCGGCGGCGAACCACTTGAGGCCCTCGAGTGTGCCATTGGCGATGACCAACGGGGCGGCCGCAGGCGTGTCGAACGGGGCGACGACAGCCGGCGCATCCGGTCCCGCCGGGGAAACATTTCTCAACATAGCCGCGCCCCTACTCCGGAGTTACCCATAAAGCACTGCTGGAGATGTCAGGCCGCACTTGCCGCATACTCGGACCCGACGGCGTCGACGCTGTAGTCGGCGTGACGGCCCGCGGTGCCGCCGGCTCGCCGGATGCTCCACCACTGTTGGCCTGCGCTGCATTGCGAGGCACCAGTGCATATTCCTGCGCCATGCGAGTCGCCTGACTCGCAATCTCGTCCGGGGACAGGGGATGGTACCCGCCGACGGCGGGCGGCGCCGGCGGCTGTATCGCATATGGGGCGTTACCGGCATTCCCGTACCCGGCGTTTGACGGGGCGAGGGCCGACGTTGCTCCATCACAATGCGCCGCCTGATTGATCGATAAGCGCTCTTCTAGGATACGGTACGTCGTACCCTCCTTCTCAAGGCCCATCTCATAATCACGATCCCAATAGCAACGAGTCATCGAATAACGCTTGCCGCGAATCACGAGACGTTTGCCGCGCTGTTCTACCGTGACATCCCGAAATACCGAACCGTCCAAGACGGATCGGTGACTGTTTAATAGCTCTCTGCCCAATTGCTTATACATCCGACCGTCGAAGGCAAACCCCTTGTCTTGTCCCTGAACGCGAGCATGAACCACTGCTCGATCACTATACAGATCGAAAAACCCAGGGATCTGTGCAGCGTTAGCCGTTCGGTAACTGTCCAGAAAGCCCTTGGCATCATAGAGGGACAACGAATCCACGGCCTCCGCTGCCTGTGCCGACATCCACGACACGGGAGGCGGAACCGCAAAAACGACAGCCGCCACCCCACACACGAGACCAAACCACCGGATCATCAACGTACCTGCGCGTCTTCACGCACGAGGGGCTTGGGCGTTAACGTCTGCTCCGCCACTCGCTCAGGTGCGATAACAACGGGCGGTCGCCCTAAGTCAGCAGCGACGCGGTTCACCGACTTAGCAATATCCCGTTGCACGGTGTTAGCGTCGAGATTCTTAATCCTCTCACCGCGTTGAAGCCGTGACGCAAGCCGATCCCGTAACGATTCAATCACCTGGGCGCGATCGGACTCGCGAATAAGATTCGCCTTCACGAACGCAGCGGCCAATTGGTCATGGGCGCTTAGGTGCTCGAATACGGCCTTATTCAATTCCGGATACTTGAGCTGCAATTCCTCGCGCGTGGTCGCCGCGCTGCGCACGGCCGCCGCCACCTCCTCCTGTCGAGTCATTCCCTTTCCCGATGCCGCCTTGTCCGCGGCAGATATCTCTGTGGCCACGTCTATTCTCCTCGCCGACCCCAATGGTGGGGAAACCTCACCGCTGCTTTGTCGAACCACTCCAACCGGGGCGTTGCTGGCCTTGAAGTAGTCAATCTTCTCCAGCACCCATTCGTTACGAAGTGCCGAGACCTCCTCGGTTACTTTGTTTCCGGCCTCGTCGATTCGGGTAGTGGTGACCGTAACGGGCGTTTTACCGGCTCTTGTCAAACCCACGACATCGCCTATCTGTGGCTTCGTCTTGGCGTCCTCCAGTGCCTTCGGCAGTTCTACCCCCCAATAGGTGTGCACGCGACCCGCAGCCTCGCGCAACGCAATGTAATAACTCATCGAGTTGTCTGGGTTGTTTTTATAAGGAGCATCGCCGTGTTCGACCAAGATACCCACTGCCACACCGGACAGCGGACTCTGCGAACGCTCCGATTTCGGGGCAGCTGCGCTGGCGGGTCGATCGATGTTGGGTTCCGCAGGACGACTCTCCGAGCGCTCCGACGTCGGCCGAGCCGCACCGCTCGATCGGTCGATGTTGGGTGCGGCTTGACGATCACGCGGGGGTGTCGAGATTTCATTCGGGCCGTTCCGCGCAATCCGTTCGCGCTCCGCCACCATGCGCTCGAGGTCGCTTGGCGTATAACCCTTCACGGTGAGGCCGGCTGCGTACGCCTCCTTCCATGCAGCTCGCCTAAACTCCTTGGTGCCAGTCACCGTCACTTCTTCCCAATCCCGTACCTGGGCGATGGCAACGACATCTCGAAGTACGGCCGAATTCTGAGTCTTCACGGTGAGCGTCGTGCCTTTGTCCACAAAAGCAACACTCTGGTCCGGAAAATGGTACCGATCCTCTTGGACGAGATACTTCGCCGCGATGTGCTCCGGTACCGGTGCCAACCCATTTTTTTGATTGGGGACACTCTCCACAGTCTCCGGTGCTGCGCCCCGCCGCGTCCGTTGCTCCGACGTATCTCGTGCAGCTGGCTTGTCTGAGCCAGCGTCGTGTCCCTTCGATGCATCCGCCGCCGTCGCGCTCTCCGCCACCTTGACCTTCGCGTCGCGGGACGCGCCATTGCTTGGCCGACCATCCACCGCTTCGCTGACATATCTGACCCCGTTTCCCGTCGGGGCAGCGCTCGCCGAAGGCTCAGTGGTCTTGCCCTGCCCTTCCGTTACCGCAACCCAGGCGGCGGCGGCCTTTGCCGCAGCGCCTTCCTTGGCCGATTCCGCCGGCGAATCACGACTGGTGGCGAATTCAGGATTCTGTCCAGGGCCCCGCGATCGATAGCGAGTCACCACAATGGCATCGGGCTCCATGTCTTGGGCCCTAGCGGGTAGCGTGATATCCCGATAGTGCAATTGGCTGTTGCGTAACTCGCCCTTGACCAAGGCCGCGTCCTTCGACGCCGCGATCCGTTTTTGTATGGCGAGCAGATTGCGCTCCCCCAAAAGGTCCGCCGCCTCCTCGGCGGTCAGCGAGGCGATAGCAAGTTCCTTCGGTCCTTGGGAAAAACGCACGTCGATCGACCCTTTGCGCTCGCCGGCCGTCACCGCGCCGTATTGAATGCTCGTGGCAAAGGCCCCGTTAACTTTCACCGCGCCAGTTTCGCCGAGTGAGTTCTCCATGGCATTCCTTTATGCAGCAGCATCGGCGAGAGAAGCCTCAGAAGCCTCTAAATCATCCATAAAGGCTTCGACGGCGGCGGGGATCTCCGACGGAGACAAGTAACGCCCGGCGGGTATTTCCACTTGACTGAAATCCAATGAAAACCGACTCGCGGGTGCGACCTCGCTGCGCTGGGATAACCCTGTTTTCGTTTGTACTGGCGGAACCACCGGCATTGCCCGCGGCACCGAAACAGTCCCGGCGGGTGCGGAGGCGCGTTGGGCTTTCAGAATCTTGTCCTGCCACATGGCGAAACGATCCTCCGCTCGTACACCGGTGAAACGCGTGACATCGTGCGACCGCACGATCGGCGGCGGCAGAACCCGCGCTTTGAACACCGGATCAGTGTAGTACTCAATGCGCTTACACTTTACCGTCTGCAGATAGTCCAAGAGAAAGAGCTGCTCGGTTCGCTGCATGGCTTTCAATTCTTGGGGAAGCATCAGCGCGCGGCGCTGTTCGCTGATCGTCGTACTGGGGCTGCGATTTCGCCCCCCGCCGAACCCGGGCACATTGCGTGACCGGACCTTTACGGTGGTGTCGCCCAGCTCAGCACAGATGTTGCGAGCATCTTCCATGTTATTTGGCGCAAACACGATGCGGGCCGTCAACGCCTTCTGGATGATTTTGCGTCCGTGCGGACCATAGACCTCGTCGAATTGCGAGGCGGTCTGCACGACTA
>JALYIW010000069.1 GCA_030775625.1 Pseudomonadota bacterium
CCCTTGGCCAGACCGGCAGTGGTGCTCACGCTCTCGGCCAAACCGGTAGTGGCGCTCACGCTCTCGGCCAAACCGGTAGTGGTGCTCACGCTCTCGGCCAGACTGGTAGCGGTGCTCACGCCCTTGGCCAAACCGGTAGTGGCGCTCACGCTCTCGGCCAGACAGGTAGCGGCGCTCACGCCCTTTGATCAAGCTGCTTGATCAACGCAAATAGTCAAGACGCGGCCAGAGTTGCTGATTGACCGTATTTGGATCCTGAACGTCTGTTTGGCTCAATGCTAAATACTGCTTTGGGACACGTTTCAGTTAGCAGTTGAAAGTTTGACCCGAAAAGTTTCTCAGGCCCTAGGCTGCAGTCTCTCGATCCTTCAACTGCGCATGTTATGGCCCATTCCCTAGTCTGCTGGCGATGCAACGCATCTCTTTCTGCGCTCAGCTTGCCGCTCCGTCGTCTGGAAGTGTGCAAAGCGTGTAACGCGGAGTTGCACGTGTGCAAGATGTGCGTGGAATACGATACGTCGTATGCAAAACATTGCAAGGAGCCTACCGCTGAAGAAGAGCGCAAAAAGGACGAGGCTAATTTTTGCGATCACTTCAAACCGAAGGAGGGCGCGTATGTGGCAAAGGGCACCGCAGAAATCGCGCGATCGAAATCGGCGCTTGATGAGTTATTCAAGAAGTGACCTAAACTTGTGATATCGTCTGGCGCAAGTCCGCCGCCTTTCAGTCCCTACAACTCATACTCGGCAACGCGATATCGTCAATAAGAATGCGGCGGTGCAGTGCGATTAAGGGAATCCCCCTATCCATCGGGCTTTCCGAGAGGACGGCACATATAAAGAGCGACATCTTCTGGCGGCAACCGGAGTACCACAGGATGGCGACGTCTCCGGAGTATCTGTGGCTGGCGACTAGTTCGTCACTTGCCTTGGCTGATGCCGCGCTCGACAGCCTGCGGGATGCAGTGCTCGTGGTCGACGCGCGCCACAAACATCTCCCTGTCATCCTTGCCAACGCGGCCGCTCGCCGCAGCCTGTCATCGCAATCCGTTCCGCGAGGAATAATCGAATCTCCCCTGCAGCGTTTCCTGGTAACCGCATCAGAGTCGGTCTTCGGTACTGCGCTGTCTGCTGTTCCAGACCCTCCGATTTCTATTATCCGGCTCTTGTCCTGGCGACTTGCCGGTGGTGATGTGTCCCTGTCTACGGAGATCAAACCGCTTGCCTCGGCTTCTGGGCAGCAAATGGTCATGTTGACCTTCTCTCCAGCAACCTCGGCTCGCGCTACACCCACTCAGGGTAGTGACGATCGACCCATGTTCGCTGCGAAAGAACATGCTCGCGACATCATCACCATTACTGCGCGAGACGGCACGCTAAGGTACGTCAGCGACGCTCTGCGAAATGCTCTGGGCTATACCCCCGAGGAACGGCAATCGAACAGCCTGTTCGAACATGTCCACCCCGACGACTACCAAGAGGTGCGCGCGAAATATCAACAACTGGTCGATGGAAAGATCGCGGGTTTTCCAGGAGAGTTTCGGGTTCGACATAAAGATGGATCCTACCGCTGGTTGGAATCGATTTATGTATCCGCTCTGGACAATCCCCTTATCGGCGGAGCGGTGATCAATGCGCACGATATTACCGAACGCAAGGAGGCCGAATCCCTGCTCGCGCAGCGCGAGGAAGTCTTTCGCTTGGCAACCGATGCCGTAGACGGCGTAATTTTCGAGTGGGACATTGCACGCGGCCTTGTTTATCGCTCACGCGGTATTCGCGCACTGCTGGGAATGGAACCCGAGGATCTCGAGCCTTGGATCGGCGCTTGGGCTGAGCGGATTCATCCGCGGGATTTTGCCGCGCACAAACACGCTGTTTCCCTCGCGCTGCTCGAGGGCCCAGGGTGGACCAGCACGTACAGAATTCGCGATGCGAGAGGATCCTACCGATCCATACTGGAACGCGCGGTCATCCAGCGCAATGACGGCGGCGATGCGGTACGCGCCATCGGTTGCGCCGTTGACGTGTCCGAGATCAAGCGCCTCACCGATATCCTATCCGAAACCCAGCTGACCGCGAAAATGGGCGGCTGGGAATATAACTACGTGACGCGGGAGGCCACATGGACCGAGGAGATGTTTCGCATATACGAGACGAATCCGGCGGAGTTCGTGGTGTCGTTGGAGTCGATGCTGGCGCAGTGCACGCCGGAATCGCGGCAGCGGGTTCATGACGCCAGAATTCTGGCCGAATCCGGTACCGGGCAGATCAATCTCGAGCTCGAGATTACGACCCTGAAGGGTCGGCGTCTCTGGGTGCACTTGATCGGGCACCTCGAAATGCTGGACGGAAAGCTGTTTCGCGCCTTCGGCTCGCTGCAGAACATTCAAGCGCAAAAATTGGCGCAGATTGCGCTCGAGAACAGCACCGACTGGCTCAAGCTATCCATGAACATGGCACATATGCACGCTTGGCGTTGGAACCGGGCCCAAGACGTGTTCGAGTTCGCTATCCGCAATGGTCACGAGGTACACCTGCCAACCGCATTTCCTCGTATGGGAAAGTTGATGACGCGAGTGCATGCGGAGGATCGCAATGCAATGAGCCGGGCTATCGACGATGCCTTCCAACATCGCACCGAAGTACAACAGGAATTTCGACTGAAAACGCCGGATGGTCGCTACCGCTGGTATGCGGCGATCGCTCAGCCGGTCTTCGATGCTGCGAGCCAACCGAGCGGATTGGTGGGCGTGATTCAAGACGTCACGGCGCGGCGTGACTCGGAAGCCCGGCTGCGCCGCTCGGAAGAGTTACTGCGGGCCACCACGGAGAACACCGCGGATACGCTGGTCTTGGTCGACACAGATTTGCGCGTCCGCTTCATCAACAAGGATTTGGCCGGTTCAACAGTCGGGCAAATCGTGGGTCGGGAGATCAGCTTTCTGTTGCCAGTAGGGGCGCGCGAGGGTGTGCTCGGCAAACTACGGCACATCTTGGACAGCGGCGAGACCGCCACCTACGAATTCGAGTCGCGCGAGGCCGACCACATCCAGTACTTTGAGAATCGGGCGGTGCTGGTGCGCGAGGACGGTATCGGCACCGGCATTTCGATTTCCATGCGCGACATCACCGAACGCAAACGCTTGGAACAGGAAATCCTCGATGTGTCAGGCCGGGAGCGGCGGAGCATCGGCCGCGACCTGCACGATGGCTTGGGACAAGAGCTGACCGGCGTCGCATTGTTGTTAAGGGCACTGGCGGGGCGCCTGCAGCGGGAGGCTCCCGCAGCGGTCGACTCGGTCAACGAAATCGTCGGCCTGGTCAATCAATCCATAGAAAACGCCCGTTCCCTGGCCCGGGGGCTTCTCCCCGTGCGCACTGAAACCGGCGGCTTGACCTGCGCTCTTCGGGAACTCGCGGAACGCAGCCGCGATTTGTACGGGCTGAAGGTCGATTTCCGGGCCTGCGGCGCCCCTGAACTCATGCTCGATGAGACCAATGCCAGCCATCTTTACCGTATTTCCCAGGAGGCACTGACCAATGCTTCCCGCCATGGACACGCTACCCAGGTCGAAATTCGTCTACTGGTCACCGAAAATAGCTTTTCGCTCGAGATTACCGATGACGGTGAGGGTTTTCGCGCGCCGATGTCGCCTTACACAGGGATGGGGTTGAAGATAATGAAGTACCGCGCCGATATGATCAACGCGGCCTTCGACATAGCTCCCAACGGGCCGCGGGGTACCGTGGTCCGTGTCAGGGGGGAGCAACCCAAGAGTGTGGGCAGGTTACAATAAGTTCAGAGGAGTGAACGATGATGGTTGCGACCAACACATGGATCCGTTCATTGGGTTCCCCGGCGGGACTGGGCAGCAGCGCTAAACGCGGCGTCCGGCGCGTATTGATCGTCGATGATCATCCGATCGTTCGTCAGGGCCTGCGCCGAGTGATGGAGAACGAAAACGATCTTACGGTGTGCGGCGAAGCCGACACGGCGCGGGACGCCCGCACGGCCATCAAAGAACTGAACCCCGACGTGGTCATCGCCGACCTTAGCCTCAAGCAGGGCGATGGCATCGAACTGGTGCGCGACGTGCGCGCTCATTATCCGCAGCTGCCGATTTTAGTTTTGTCCATGCACGATGAGACTATTTATGCCGAACGCATGCTGTCGGCGGGCGCCAATGGCTACATCATGAAACAGGCCGCAAGCGAGCAATTTCTTGTGTCTCTGCGCCGTGTGCTCGATGGAGGGATCTATGTGTCAGAGGCCATTGGCAACAACATGATCCAGAAGTTCGCGGCGGGAGGCTCGTTCACCTCCGCGAATCCTATCGACCGCTTGAGTAATCGCGAGCTGCAAATTCTGCACATGATCGGCAAGGGAATGAGTACCCGCGAAACCGCGCATTCCTTGAACCTCAGCATCAAGACCGTGGAATCGCACCGGCAGCGCATCAAGCGTAAGTTGAATCTCACCACGGGCACCCAGCTCGTGCAGTACGCAGTGAACTGGTTTACCGGCCGGGAAGCCGGTCACACCGCGCCCGGCCTCCAAAACTTGCCGGGTTCCGACAGCGAATCCGGCGGCGGCAACAGCAACGCCGCTTGAGGCGCTGCCCGAGTTATCAGTAATCCCACAGCTGCACTTCCCGAGGAGCGCTGCCTCGGATCGGGTGCGCTTGCATCGCGCTGCGCCTGCGCGCGCGACCAACCCCGGTGGACGTCTACCCTTTAAAAGCCCGGTTATCGGCTGGCCCGGCACTCTTGAGCTATGATCGATCCTTAATCCCGTTGGTGGGTCGCATGCGAATAGGCAGAATTCTCGGCATTCTGGTGGGGGGAATCCTCGCCCTGTTCGCGGCGGTGCTACTCGCGGTGTGGTTGCTGGTCAACCCCAATGCCTACAAAGGCAGAATTGCTGCCGCGGTCTTGGAATCCACGGGTCGAGATCTGACTCTGACCGGAGATATCAAACTGAAGCTGTTCCCGAGGATCGCGCTCGAACTGGGCCCGGCGAGTCTGGGCAATCCGCCGGGCTTCGGGGCGGAGCCGTTCCTTAAATTCAACCGCGCCTCGGTGCAAGTCAAGCTCCTGCCACTGCTGAGCAAACAACTGGAAATGGCTGGCGTGGCCGTGGATGGCCTCGATTTGCGCATGCGCAAAAATGCGCAGGGCAAAGGTAATTGGCAGGGATTCGGCGACGCCAAGGCATCGACTCCGCGCACCGGCACCAGTGTGGACATCAACCAAGCTTTGCACAATCTCGCCGGCATTAAGGTCACCAATGGTCGAGTGAGCTACCAAGACATTGTCATCGACAAGTTCAACTTCGAATCCGGCGCATATACCGATCGCGGCATCATTCCGATCACCCTCGGATTTGATGCGGCTCTCGGGGCCCCCGGCGCGAACGCGACCGTGAATGCGC
>JALYIW010000070.1 GCA_030775625.1 Pseudomonadota bacterium
TCAAAGAGCTGGAAGCGCAGCTGCGAGCTGTAGCCGCTCGGGTTCGCGAGCGCGAAGAAGTTTGCGAACTCGGTCAGCGTTCCCTTGCCGAGGATGATCGCGCCGGCGCGCTTAAGTTTCGCTGCAATGAACGCATCTTGCGACGGAATGGACTTGCCCAGGGCGACCGAGCCCGCTGTCGTCGGCATGCCCGCCGTGGCGATGTTGTCCTTGAGGATGATCGGCACGCCATAGAGAGGCAGCGACATGCGATCCTCACCGTCGTCATCGGACCTGCGCATCAGCTCGCGCGCGGCGGCGACTGCTTCCGTGTTGACGTACATATAGCCGTTCAGGTGCGGCCCCGCCTGGTCGAACGCAGCGATGCGCGCTTGATACATCTTGACCAGCTGTTCGGGCGTCAATAAGTCGGATCGATAGGCCTGCTGGATGTTCTCGATCGTCGTCTCGACGAGCTCGAACCGCTCGCGCTCATGCCCCTCCTTGCCCTCTTCGCTGTGCGCGATGACAGGAAGCGCGAGCCCGAGCACGCACAACACCCGCATTATGTAAGACGGAATTCGACTCATAGATACCCCCCACTTGCATGTTCTGTGAATTCAAAGAGCAGGATGTCCCCGATTAAGTATAGACCTGGAACACAACCGTTTGCACAGCTCATCGAGCGCCTCATGCGCGTGCATGCCGTCGCTTTCGCAGGTCTCAGATCGCGCGTTGTACCGCGTCTAGTGCAGTCCGATGGGTTGTCGAAAAGCGCTGGCTGCGGGCTCGTCCCGTTCCTAGGATCGGTGTAGGGCGCGATTGTTCCAACGAACTCGCACTTGTCGTCGTAGTAGTTCCGACGTAGAGATTGTGGCCGTTAGTGGCACGCGATGAAGCTTGGTTGGTTGCGAGCCCATTGCACATCCGGAGTAATCTGCGAGGTATCCGGAATAAATCTTGATTTAATTAGTGCGCCCGGACGGATTCGAACCGCCGACCACCTGGTTCGAAGGCCGTCACTCGATCACTCGCAAGTCAATGATTTTAAATCAAGTCGCTCCTCGAATCGTCCAATATCTCCGCCGGATACATCGCCCTAAGTGCTTGTTAGCCATGGGCCGTCACATCTAGTATTGGACGTGACCACCCAATGCCGCGCACACCCGTGGAGGGTACCTATCGATCTTTTATGAGCACTCGCTAGTCTTGCGGCGGCTCTGACGGATCCTCTTCGTTTCGGTACCCTCCGTGCGTTCGTTATGTAAGGGATTTAGGGCCTCGCCCGAACGGCTGTTCGGATGACCAAACACGCGTAGCCCGTCGCGTCTACCTTGGAGCCAACCCCCAGCTTTGGAACTGACATCTTGCCAATGACCGCGGTAGCAAGGTAGGTTCAAATCGTGGGCGTCATTCGAGATTCTAACGTGAGTCACTACGAAATATTCCTCGGTGGAAGTCCGAATCCCCCACGGGCGACCCCTACTCTCGCAACCAGGAGAATTTAAAGCGCGGGGATTGGGCCTGGGAAATGCGATGCCAAAGATACGCGAACAATACTAAAGTGTCTGGTCCCAACAAACGGAAATAAAGGAACTTGGTTTCAACTTTACTTTTTTTCACGCTAAGTTTTAGCAGCGTTACCTGTGGATCCGCGTGCGCATTTGATATCGCTTTTGTAGCGGTGCAGGAGAGGTATACATCAGTGGCCTCAACGCTTATTGGCAGGACCAGCGCGGAGCAAAATTGACTGCAACGCTTTTATGAGTCAGAAGAGAGTCAGAAGAGAAGCTTTTTATCAGACCTCCCCGTCTTGGATTCTGACAAGACGCCTGGCGGCGAGGACTCGACACGCTCCCCACGGCGAGTGAAGAGGAACACCCATGGGACAACGTCGATGAAATCGTCGCCCTGCTGCGCAAGCAGGCGGATCTCGAGAATCAAATCCTGAATGGCCCCGGTACCGCCGTCGCGACGGAGCGGGAGCTCGAAGCGACTCGCCGTCGGCGGTCGCTCATCCCCAGGCACTCAACGCCGTCCTACAGACCGCCCGCGCTTTACGTCGCACGCCGGACACGGTCTCCGTCCGGGACGTGACCGATTTCGGTGGCTGGAACTAACGTGGCGATCCACCAGGGCCATGCGATTAGGTATATTCTTGCTTGATCGGAAAAATCGGCTGTATCGCCGTCAGCAAGCGGGTGCGCCGATCAAGATTAGATTGTCTCCGTGGGGGCGAGGTGACTTTCCCATTTACGGGTGTTGGGGCAGACGCTTTCTGTTTTTGCCGAGTGGCGGATTTCCGCGGGGATGTGGCCATCGCCGATGTCTCGCCACGGCGAGAGCTACCTGCCGCCGCCCTTATAGCTGAAACGCAAACCGATGGTGCGGGGACGACTCATCGTTACACCTTTGTACCACTCGGTGTAGTTCGCATAGAGTTGCGCCCGTTTGTCGGTCAGATTCTCTCCGTAGACTTGCACGAGCCACGCATTCTTTCCGACACCGAGCGCCCCAGCATAAGTTGTGAAGGCCGGCAGGTTGTAAGCGATGGAGTTGCCCTGCAGGTCGAGCGAAAGCTGATCGGTCGTGGCGAGCGAGTGTGACTGGTGCACCGCGTCGAGCTGAGCGAACCCCTCATAGCCATTAAACGAAAGCTCATAACGCGCGCGAATGTTGCCCTGAAGGGGGGGCGCGCCGGCAAGCGGGCTGCCGAGTGCCCCGCCTGGATTCGAAAGCTTCTGCGCCCCACTCAACGCTCCTAACGCGCTAAAGTCGATCGGTGTTCCGTCTCGCCAAAGAAACGACGCCTGCTTGACCAATTCGCTGTGATTCCAGGCGGCGCCCGCCTCGATGGTAAGTCCGGAGGTAACTCGAGCGACCCCCGAGGTTTTCAGGCCGCGCACCCTATAGTTACCACCGTTGAGGATTACGCCGTAGCTGATGACATCGTTGGCACCTACATTGATCTGTGCGTTGTTCCAGTCCTCCTGATAGATCGCTCCATTCCATTGGATGCGTCGGTCCATCCACATCGTCTTCCAGCCGAGCTCGTTGTTGATGAGGTTGTCCGGGACGAAGGCCAGGGGCGCTGCCCAACCGCCGTGCAAATGAGCTAGCGGGTTGTTGTCGGCTGCCAGCGGCGAAGTAAACTCTGCCGCAAACGCTGACCGATTAAAGCCGCCCGCGCGGAATCCTTGCGACCAGGTGTAGTACAGCCGCGCATCCTCGGTGACTTTCCAGCTCAAGTTCGCGCGGCTCGTGAAGCCTGAAAACGTCCTGTCTAGGTCTTCCGCATTGAGATTGATGAAATCGGAGTGATTCACACAGGGATTGGGCGCCCCTGGGAGCTGGCAACCGAAACTTCCCACGCTCGAGCCGACTTCCGAGGTATCGATTCGGGAGTAGCGCGTGCCGGCGGTCAGCGTCAGCGTTTGCGGCACGAGATCGAAGTCGACTGAGGCGTAGGCGGCCTTCTGTAGGTACCCGCGCGTGACGTCGTTAAAGAAGCCGTCGCCGAGTGGTCGTACGTTCGGGTTGTTGGACGTGACGGGTGCCGGCCAAAACACGGCGCCTAGCGTGTTGAACTGGACCGGGCTGCCGTTCGACTGCGTCGTTGATCCGTTCAGAGTGTAGTAGCCGGTGGGCGGCGCTACCGGATTGAAGTACGGAAGCGCGGTGAGATAGAAAAAGTCGACCTGCTCCTGAATCTGGTAGTTTTCGTAAAACAGGCCGCCGATGCCGCGGATCCGCTCATCACCGGGGGTGCTCACGCGCAGCTCATGGCTTTGGTGAGTGTTGCGCTCGACATCATGCCAGGTCGAGCTGGGCGTGAAGCATTGCGCAGTCGCGGGCGTCGGGCCTCGATTTACGCACTGGTAGTAGTCCACATACAGGGCACGTACGTAGTTCGTGTAGTCCTGAACTTGCTCGACGTTGCGCACGAGATAGGCACCGGCATACACCAACTTCAGGGCACCGACGCGGCCGTTTATCGTCAGCGCGGTATTTTCAAACTTGTCCTTGTCGTAGGAGGGGTTGTAGAGCTGCACGCTCAAGTCGGGTTGGGGCTTACCGAGCGAATCAGCCGCCATTTCGGCAAAGACCCCGTCCGCCTCCATGTTCTGATAGGACTGTGTGAGTAATGCGTTCCAGTCCTCGTTGAACTGATACAGCGCCGCAACGCGCAGCCCCTGGTAGGTGACCGGATTGACATCTTTGCCCGCAATATTGAAATTATTGATGACGCCGCTGTTGGCAGGAACCTGGCCGCCCAAAGCGTAATGAACGTAGAGATCAGTATTGGCGCGTGCAAAGGTCGCGGGGATGTTATTGATGTATCCTCCGCGCTTCTCGTTATAGATCACCCCGCGCACGGCGAGCTTATCTGCAATGAGAGGAATGTTGATGGTGGCGTCGACATTGCTGCTTTGATCACCATGCGCGGTCGTTGCGTAGCCCGCGTTCACCATGGCTTCACTCACGTCGAGCTTCGGCTTGTTCGTGATGTAGCGCACGACACCCGCCTGGGCGCCCGCCCCGAACAAGGTGCCCTGCGGACCCTCCAAGATCTCAATGCGATCGAGATCGGCGGCATAGATGTCAAGATTGCGGTTTGGAAGCTGCACGGATTGCTCATCGAGGTACACCGCAACGTTCGGGTAGGTACCCCCAGAACCCGACCCCTGTATCCCAGATACCGCCGTCCCCAGGCCGCGCACGTAGATATTGCTCTGACCGGGACCGACTCCGTGTGCGGTGACAGCCGGCAGGTATTTCACGAAGTCATCAAAGGTCGTCGCATTGAGCTTGGCAAGCGTCTCCCCGGTCAACACCTGAATCGCCATCGGTACGTCCTGGAGGTTCTCTTCGCGGCGGTTGGCGGTTACAATCACCTCTTGCAATTCGTCTGCGGAGGGGATCTTCGTCGTCGTAGTCTCCCGCGGCGGCCCAACCACCGCGTCGAGGATGCGGATGCTGCGCGGTGTGAGGTACTCGAACTTAAGTCCGGTGCCCTCAAGCATTCGAGCGAGCGCTCCATTGGCGCCGAGTCCCGCAGACACCGCGTGGGATCTTTGCTCATGCACGACACCGGAGACATAGACGAACTGTAGGCCGGTCTGACGGGCGAACGCTTGAAGGGCCTGCGCGAGAGGTTCTGCACGAATGTCGGCGGTAAGCGCCGTTGGTTCAAAGGCCTGAGCGAGCGTCGGCAGAGCTTCCAAGAGCGCGGGCGTGCAGATCGAGAGCGCGCGGAGAATCCCGGACACCACGGTCGCGATACGGCGCGATTGACCTCCCATAGGCTTCCCATTCGGACATTTTTCCATATCCTGAGCTGAAGCATAGCTCAGTGGTCGCTGAATTAGGTGTGGGTCGCAGTTACTCGAGGTGTCATGTCACCCGAATCCGCGTCTCCGTCACCTCGACCCGCACGCCCTTGAGGCTCCGCAGGAAGGCAAGGAACGCTTCGGTGTCGTCGGTCGCGAAGACTCCAGTGATTTGTAGATTCCGTAGCGCAGGTGTCGCGATCTCAATCGGTTTGGCGGTGTAGCGATTGTATTCGGCCACGACGCGCTCCAGGGGTTCGTGGTCAAACACGACTTCTCGACGCAGCCAGGCCGTGGTGCGTTGCGCGTCGACCGATGCCGGCGTGGCCGGCCACTCTCCTTCCGACACTCTGATCTGCTGGTCGGCGCTCAGCTGGACAAATCCCGGAGGGTGATTTTGGCTCGCATTCGTGCCGAGGTTTCCCAATTCCGGGGATGGCCCGACGGTGACCTGCCCCTCAACCACCGTGACCACGGTCGAGTCATGCTCCAGGCGCACATCGAATTTGGTACCAAGGTCCACCACTTCAGCCAATCCGGCGAACACCCGAAATGGGCGATTGGACTCGTGGGCGACCTCAAAATCTGCCTGGCCAGCCGTGAGCATCACGAGCCGCTCAGTCTTGCTGTACCGGATAGTAACCGCGCTCTCCGTATCCAAGTGCAGTATTGAATTATCCGCCAAGCGACGGGTTAGTTGTTCGCCATGTCGTGTCTGAAAGTTCAGTGCCGTAATACGGTCCGATACCGACGGGTGCTCCAAGGGCTGCCTCACGTTCCACTGCCAGAGCAAGCCAAGACTCAACAGCGCGCATGCAGCCATTGCCGCTGCCGCTGGGAGCCAGCGCCTTAAGGGTCTGGCCCGAACCAATTCGATCACGCGCGGCCAGAGGGGTCGGACCGCGGCGCCATCCTCGGCCCGTGCGCGTGCGATAATCGCCTCCAGGGAGTACGCAGGATCGGATCGTGCTTCCTTGAGGTCGCGTGCGACCACCGACACGCCGAGGAATTCCTCGATGTGGACCGGCGAGGTCCTGAAC
>JALYIW010000071.1 GCA_030775625.1 Pseudomonadota bacterium
GTACCACCAGCTCCACAATGTCGCTCGCCAGATTGAAGCCAGCGGAGCCCGGGGTGTTGTCTCGTTCGGAAGGTAGCATGGGAGGTTTCCTGTGAACGTCAACATAGCGCAAGGATCACCGTCGCTGGCGATCGCACTGCAACAATTTACACATGCTTACCCGCTAGCCTAGTGCCATTACTCGAGCGACGCTATACGATACGGGGTCTCACGCGACAGACAATGTCTGTTGCGGCGCGTCAAGTTGTTTCTGTGACTGGACACTCATCTAGGAAGGCCAGTCGATCGCGGGGAGCGCATTGACCGGTTCAATCGGTATTACGTCAAGATTGCCCATAGCGCAGCGTCCGGCGCTGGAGCAACTGCTGTTCTTCAATGTCAACCAGCACCGCGTCCGTATTGGCATCCAGCAATCCATAGAAACTTATGGGGTGCCGGAGATTTATGAACAGGACGGCGGATTGCGCGTTCGCGTCGGCGACATTGCCGGGGTGCAGACTCTGTTCGCGATATCTGATCTCGGCCGACCGCTGGGCGTGGCCGTTTTCGTGCGTTCCGCGCACGAACGCTTCGCCGTATTGCATCTCGGCGTAGAACCTCAATTTAGCGCCGCTGCGCCGGATGCCAATACCCGTGTGCTGCTCAAACTCATGCATGAGATCCGAAGCGCCGCGCGCCGTACCCGCGGCGTCGATCGCATCGAATTGGTTTACAAGGACCGCCACGCCGTGCGCCTGCACTGCTGCAATGAATGATGGGCGCGGCTGAGCGCGGGAAACTGGGTGCGCGCCGCCATCCCGACGGGAAGTTGCGCTGCGCGTGGTGCCCGGACGATTCCCTATACGTCGCCTATCACGACCTTGAGTGGGGTGTGCCCGTGCACGCTGACCGCCGCTTGTTCGAAATGCTGTGTCTGGAGGGTGCGCAAGCCGGTCTGAGCTGGCTCACCATTTTGCGCAAGCGCGGCACCTATGCCAAAGCGTTCGATGATTTCGACGCCGAGAAAATGGTCCGCTACACCGCGGCCAAACGACGGCGGCTGATGCTCGACCGCGGCATCGTCAGAAATCGACTCAAAGTGGAAGCCTTCATCGCCAATGCCAAGGCGTATTTGCAAATACGCGCCTCGCACAATTCGTTCGATGACTATATCTGGCAATTCAGCGGCGGCCGAGTGCTGCGTCGCCGGCCGTTGTACTTGGGGGAGCTTCCCACATCGACCGCGCACAGCGACGCGATGAGCAAGGATTTACAGCAGCGTGGATTTCGATTCGTGGGGTCCACCATATGCTACGCATTCATGCAGGCGGTGGGAATGGTCGATGAACACCAGCGCTACTGTTGGGTAGCACGCAATGCGGACCGTTGAGAGTTATTTCTTGTCGCCGAGGGGCGCCGTCTGCCCGAAAAGAATTTTTCTCGCCTCGTCGGTCAAAGTCCCATCGGTGCCGAGCGCCGCGCCGCGCTGGTACGCGCGAATTGTCGCCGGGCGGCTCTTGATGGCCTCGAACCAGCGCTTCACGTGAGGGAAGTCCGCGAGATTCTGACCTAGGGCTTCGTGCGGCACGATCCACGGATAGGCGGCCATGTCGGCGATGGAATAAGCGCCCGCCATGAATTCGCGATCGGCAAGCCGCTTATTCAAGACTGCGTAGAGGCGGCCGGTCTCCCTGAGGTAGCGATCGATGGCGTAAGGGATTTTTTCAGGCGCATATCGCATAAAATGATTATTCTGACCAAGCATAGGGCCGAGTCCTGCCATTTGCCAGAACAGCCACTGCATCACCTCGACCTTGCCGCGCAAATCCTTTGCGATGAATTGCTCGCTCTTCTCCGCCAGGTACATCAGGATGGCGCCGGATTCGAACACTGAGATGGGCGCGCCGCGTTCCATGGGTGTGTGATCGACGATCGCCGGCATGCGATTGTTCGGCGAGATGCCGAGGAATTGCGGCGTGAACTGCTCGCCCTTGCGGATATTCACCGGAATGAGAGTGTACGGCATCGCCGTCTCTTCGAGAAAAATCGTGATTTTGTGGCCGTTCGGTGTCGGCCAATAATACAAGTCGATCATATGTGGGGCTCCGGTGGATCGATCGCCATTTTGTGCTGCCGCAGAATCGCCATGCAGACATCCTCTTCGCGCGCCATGGCGCGCATCTGGGCAATTCGCGCCCGCGCCCGCGAGTTCTTGGTCCACGGCAGCAGAGGCGAATCGAATTTTGCCGCCGCGGTCATCCGCCATTCCAACACCCGCCGGCGTTCTCCGATCGCTCGGGCCTGTTTGCTGTCGGGCGTCAGAAAACGCTTCTCGATGCTGAAACCCGCCATTTGCGCAATGATGGTATCTGCCCGTTGCATGGTTCTGGCCAGCTTGAGGCACAGCTCGCGCCGCTCGCCGACCGTTGCGGCTTCTCGACAGGCATCCACCAAGGGTGCGAAAGGCGGGATGATTTCGCTGCTGGCGAGACCGCTGACCGCAGCGTATCTCGCCGAGTCGGAAGAAACATAGCCGCCCGGCAACTGCTTGCGTGCCGCGTACAGAGCATCGAACATCAACACCACGATGCTGTTCCAATACAGGTCGAAATGCCGTGCTTGAGCCATGTCCGCCAAGATCTTATCGACCTCGGTCGTGTCCTTGTCTTTTTGCGCGGCGGCCAACGTAGGCAACCACGCGGCGCCATTGTCGGCATCCACCCAGCGCATGGCGGTCGCGGCATCGCGGCTGTCGCAGCCGGGCGAAGCGGTGCACAAGCTCAAGCGCAGCCAGGCGATGGTGGGGCTTTGAGGCGCCAGATCGCTCGCCCTGGCAGCCAAGTCCAGGGCGGGCGATCCTTGGGCTGGCGTTTTTACTCTAGCCACCGAACCGGCAAAGCTCAGAGCAGCGGCGGTTGCCACGGAATTAGAATCGCCGCGCGCGACCAGGATCCTTTGCGCTTGAATCCGCCACGCGCGGTAGCTGTTGGTCTGGTTGCGTGGAGAGGCTCCCAGAGCTGCCGTGCTCTGCACCCCCACGAGGGCGAGGATCAGCAGGCTTCGCGTGAACATGGACGGCGTACCCGGGCGGCTCAGCCGTGGATGCGATTGCCGGCAGCCGTCAGCCCCGCGGTGATCGCCAGGCGCATGGCATCTTCCACCGAAATATCGAGTGGCTGAATGTGATCGCGAGGCAGGTACAGAGTGTAGCCGCCGAACGCGTAGCTCATCGGGAAGTACACCGTAACCCAATCCTTGCCGCCATGAGCATTCAGCACGGCGGGCACATCCTCACGAGTGACGAAACCAATCGCGCGCACGTCGGCGAAACGCGCCAACACGACTCTCTGCAGGTCCCGCTTCTCGCCGCTGCCCGACGGCAGCAAACTGACGACGTCGCGGAAACCACCGTACAAAGTTTTTACGAAAGGAATGCGGCCCAAAAAATCGTCCCAGTACTTGAGCAGAATCTTGCCCGCGTAGGCGTTGACCAAGCTGCCGACCACCAATAACAGCACAAAGCCCGTGATCAAACCCAGGCCAGGCCAATAGTGTTCCGGGCTGACGATGCCTAGAGCGATCAGCGCGCGGCGCAGCCACCCTTCGACCGTGTTCACCAACCACCAGATGACGGATACCGTTAGTGTCAACGGCAATACGGTCACCAGGCCGCTCATGGTCAGCGTTAGAATTTTGCGCATGGGTGAATCATCGCATGATCGGAGTCAACGCGCCGCATCAGCGCAGAACGTCCGCAACTCTCGCCGATATTCGCTGCTGCGAACCAGAGTCGCATTTTCTTGGTCCCACAGGTAGTACTGTGTCACGACGGCCTCACCCTGCGCGCGGCTGATGCGCAGTAGGCGGCTGTCGCGCCGAAACAAGAGGGCTTCTGCACCTCGACACGGCAAATCGCCGTGAATGTCGGCGATCGAATCTTGGTGCGGCAGTTCTCGAACCGCGCCCTTGTTCCAGTCCACGAACAGCAGGCGGGCGCAGGCATCGCCGCAATTAATCACGGCCGCGGTGACGTGTCCTGCGAAATTCGGTCCGCTTGCCAGCGCCAGAGTCAGGCTCGTCCGGTCCTTGTCGCTCAAGTCGCCGTCGCCGAGTTCAATCCTGGGGGCCGGCGTGGGATTGAATCGCTCACTCGGATATTCGGAGAACCGCGGCGCCCCCATGGGTTCGGAGTTGCCAGGAGCGTTTGCGCCGGCTGCAGCGGCACGAATCGCGTCGATTTGCTCCGCGATATCATCCGTCAAATACCAGTCATCGACCGTCACCGTGGTTCGCGGTGTTTTAGCGGAGATGGTGACTGCCATGAGAGTGTGATCTTCGCATGGATCGATTGCCAGGTGAGCGCACAGACTGTACTGCGTATATGCGCCGTAGATGTTGGGAGCGCCGGGCTCGTTGGGCGCCAAGAATACCCAATAGCGTCCGGCAGGAACATCAATGGTGAACTTGGCATTGCCACGGGTCAGTTGGGCGGACCGAACACGCGACGTATCCAGATCGCTGACATAGACGGTCATCGAGGGCAGGAGCTGGCTGGGGAAAGTGACCGTTCCCTCGATCGCTCCCGCGAACGCACCGCCGTTCAGCGCCGCCGACACGACGGCGAGGGCCATGCGATTGAGAACTGGGTACCCCATTTCGCCATGGTAACGACGGCTGATCGCCCAGGCCACTATTCTTGATTGCGCCGGTCTGGCAGCATCAACGGGTAAAGACATAGCAATGCACGGGGGCGAAACATGTCATCAGTCGCACGGGTTACGGAAATCATCGCTTCATCGACAAAGAGTTTCGACGATGCTCTCGAAATTGGCGTCAAGCGCGCCACGAAAACCTTGAAGAACGTCGCGGGCGCCTGGGTGGCGAGCCAAGATGTGGTCATCAGCAAGGGCAAGATCACCGAGTATCGTGTTCGCTTAAAAGTGACCTTCGTGCTGGCTGAGTAGCTTACGCCGGTACCGGCTGTTACGGCTCGGGCCGGCGCGGCAAAATAAAGCGTACGCCTGCAGAATTCAGCACGACTCCGTCGCGCCGGATGCGCTCCAGGGTGGGCCCTTCCTGCAGGCTTGCTCCTTCATGATATTTGCGCATATTGATGTACACGAAGCGATCGGCGGCTTTGGTGGCATACACATGAACATCCAGGTGCATCTCGGGCAGTGCCTGGGCCCCGGTCAAGTTGATTTCGCTGATCGAGGGCAGTATTTCTTGGTCATCAGCTTGAGTGTGCGCATCGATGAGTGTGGGATCCGGGCGGCGCAAGGCACCCCTGGCCGTGCCGACCCCGCCAGCCGCCGCCACGCGCCCGGTCGGTGGCGGCGATACTTTGGGGTGGGTGTCGAGCGGCACGGGGATTTCGGGCGCGTAGACTGGCGCCGTGTCCAGCGGACTGAAATGATCCGTTGCCGGCGGTAAGGCTGCACCGGCCGGCGAGCGTTCGATGGAGCGCAGCGACTGTGGGTCGGCCGTGTTGGCGCCCAAGGTCAATGGAAGCGACTTGGTGCCGCTACGCGTCAATACCACGGTCAAGACGATCAAATTGATTGCCAGCAGCAAGGCGAGCGCGACGGCCCACGCCGGCAAGCGCCGTCGTCCTTGCGATATGCGGGTATCCATCAGGCCGGGGACGGTCTGCCGCTGACGTTCCATTTCTGACTTTTTCAGCGCGTCGAGAATGAATGACATGTATTCTAACTACCGCGTAATGCGTTGGGGAGCAGCAAGGGCGATCCTGGTTCTGCCAATGCGGTGTCGAGTACTACCTGAGTCTGTAGTCCGGCGATTCCATCGACGTTGAGCCGGTGTTCGCGTTGAAAATTTTGTACGGCGATCGCCAATTCCTGATCGTAGACATCGCCATGTTCAGGGTCCGATGCGCCGCCACGCAGGGCATTGAGACTGCGTCGCAGCCAGCGGACTTCGTCCCCCTGCATGCCCACCGACAACGGGCGTGTGCGAGGGGTCTTGGGCTTCCAGACGACGGTGAATTCACCGAACCAATCCTGCGACACCTCCTCGAGACTCACGCGCTGATTGTGTTCGCCCAGATCCAGCGTCGCGAATTGATCGTCCAGAGCAGCCAAGACCACTCGGTGCCGCTGGCCGCGATCGTCGTTCAAAGTCAAAATCGCGGGACGATTCAGCGCCCTGACCTGCGCCCAAGAGCCTCGTTGCTCGAAGCAGGCAAGCCCCGCCTTGGCAGCTTGTCCGCAAGGATCCTTATCATCCGCCATGGCCGTACCCCACAACGACAGTAAGCGGCGGAAGGCAGCCGCTTCGGTGGTGGTGGCACTATTGGCCCGGAGTAAGTCATTGATCGATACCGTCGGCGTCGCCGGTGGCGCTGTGTGCACAACAGCCGCTGCGGGCGCCGCTGCGGCGAGCGCCGTCCTGCGGGCCAGGGTGTGCGGCACACTATCCGCGGTCCACAACGAAGTTAGCCGGCGCTGCCATACATGCCAACCGATGACCGCAACACCGGCGATGCCAAGCAGCGCCGCGCACCCTGCGACCCAACCCAGCCACGGCGCCACGAACCGCCGGCCATACACTTCGCCGGCGGCGCTGCGCACCAGCGCCGCGGTAACCTTGCGTGTTTCCCGGGTATAGGCACCGAGCAGCGCGCGGTCGCAGCTCACATTGATCACTCGCGGGATTCCACCGGCCAAACGGTGTACTTCCGCCAGAGCAGAGGGGGTAAATATTTCCGCCGCGGCGCCGGCGACGCGCAGCCGGTGGCGCACGTAGCCCTGAGTCTCTTCGCGCGACAAAGGCTCCAAATGATATCTACCGGTGATTCGCTGGGCGAGTTGCCGCAGATCGTTGCGATCCAATAATTCCCGCAACTCCGGCTGGCCGATTAGAATGATTTGCAGCAGCTTCTGCGTGGGTGTTTCTAGATTGGTCAACAGGCGGACCTGTTCCAACACTTCGGCAGACAGATTCTGTGCCTCATCCACGATCACGATGATGCGCCGGCCTTCCGCGTGCGCCGACAGCAGCCGTCGGTTCAACGCGTCCACCATGTGTTTGACGCTGGCGCGCTCCGCTTCGGCAATCTCGATTCCCAGCTCTTCGCAGATGGTAAGTAGAAATTCTACCGGCGTAAGGCGCGGATTCAGTATGACGGCGACATCGGCGTGGTGCGGTACCCGTGAAAGCAGGGTTCGGACGACGGTCGTCTTACCGGTGCCGACTTCCCCGGTGAGCTGGATGAATCCGCCCGATTCATTGATGCCATACAACAAATGCGCCAGCGCCTCCGCGTGGCGCTCGCTCAAATAAAGATAGCGCGGATCCGGTGTGATCGCGAACGGCTTTTCACTGAGACCGAAGAAGCTGGTGTACATGGCGGATCTAGGATACTAACTCAGCGACCCTGATCCCGAGCCGCGGGGGCGTCGCGCCACCAAACTCGCGCGGGTGACCATGGCTGCCCCAAAGCGCTCTCGGATGCCGTCGATGGCTGAATCCAGCTGGGAATTCTTCGCAGGCATGCTGGTCGTGAACAAGTCTGCCTGGCGCAGCGTCTGCAGGCCGCTGATCCCGACGCCCAGTAGCCGCACTGCGGCATTCGGTTGAGCGAGCAGCCACTCATCCAGCAGCGACCGGGCCGTCGCCGCTACGGCCGCCGTATCGTGGGTGGGGGCTCCCATGGCGCGCTGACGTGTGTAAGTCGTGAAATCAGCACGCCTGATTTTGATATTTACAGTGCCGCCCATGAGTTCATGCGCGCGCAGGCGCGAGGCTGTTCGGTCCGCCAGTTGCAGCAATTGCATTCTGAGCAGCGATGCTGCACGAATGTCGGTGGCGAAGGTCTCTTCCGAGCTGATCGATTTCTCTTCGCGCTGCGCCTCGACCGGGCGATCATCGATGCCCGATGCACGGTCGCGCATGGTTTTTCCATGTCTTCCGAACGCGCGCCACAATACCTCGTCATCGGCTCTGCGCGCGCCGCCGAAGTCGCGGATACCCGCGGCATGCACTCGGGGCAAACTTTTCTGCCCTACGCCGAATAGTTTTTCGATCGGCAGGGCGTCCAAAATGTCATGCACATGGTCCGGACCTATGCGGCACATGCCATCGGGCTTAAGCAAATCCGAAGCAATTTTCGCCAACAACTTGTTGGACGCGATTCCCACCGACGCCGTGAGGCCGGTCTGCGCGGCGATTCGGCGCCTGATTTCGGCACCGATGATTTCTGGACCACCCAGCAGCCGTTGGCTTGCGGTTACATCCAGAAAGGCTTCGTCCAGCGACAGACCTTCCACGAGGGGGGTGAAGTCGCGAAAGATGGCGAAGACCTGATCAGATATTTCTTTATACCGCGCCATTCGCGGTTTCACGCAAATGACCTCCGGGCAGCGACGCAATGCGTCACGCATCGACATGGCCGAACGCACACCGAAGCGCCGCACCACATAGTTCGCCGCGGCCACCACGCCGCGGCCGCTCGTGCCGCCGACGATCAGCGGCTTGCCCCTCAGTTCGGGCCGGTCATGCTCTTCGACGGAGGCATAAAATGCGTCCATGTCGATGTGCAGGATCGCCCGGCCTTCGCTGCGGCGCATCGATCACTTCACGGTGATGGTGATTTTCTTCGAATGCAGCGCCGGTTCGAACGAGTTGTGCAGGTAGTCTGCGAAGAGGATTTCAAGCGTGTGCTTGCCGGGGCTCAAGGTCAGCGTGGTCTCGGTCTGACCTTTGCCGAAGTGCAATATCTTGTCGGATGCCGGCAGCGGAGCATCGAGATTAAGTGCCGCGAAGTCCGTGTCGATCAACAGATGATGGTGCCCCGTATTGTCGAATTTGACGCCGGCGGGGGCGACCCCCATGCCTTTTAGCCCGAACCGGACGGTCACGGGCCCGTGTGCGATCGCGCCGTTGAGCGGAGCGATGAAATACACCTCTGCGCCGGCGGCAGGCGCTGAGCGCTGCTGCGCCATGCCGACCGTGGTCAAGGAACAAATAGCCAAGCTTAGCCAAAGTCGATTCATGGGGATCTCCTATTGAGTAGCGGCGGATGTCCGCAGGATCTTACATGCTTGGCCGGGTGTCGGCCGAACATGCATCGCCGCCCCCGCCGGCCGCCAATTCATGAGGCGCGAAATCATCGACGCCGATCAGGTCCGAGACCTTGCTATCGTAGTCGCGTAGTACCTCGGCCTCTGCCTCGCTTAAGATGCCGAGATGCCGGGCCTGCAAAATCTGCCCCGGCAAATCCAGTGCCGTAATGCGGCCAGTCTTGATGCCGTCCACTCGAATGCGCTTTTCCAGAGACTCCGCCATGGGCGAGAGTATCAGGGTTTCTTGCAGCAGGCCGAGCGGATTGTCCGGCGTTGGGGTTTTGTAGATGTATTTCGTCAGCCGTTCCCTGGCCGCGGTCGGATTCATCATCAAATCGGCGATGTCCCGCCCCAAACGGTCGCTGGGGGCAAAGTAGGTGAGTCCGCGCGGAAAAATGATGAACCGCATGAATGCCGCCAAGAAACGATTGGGAAAATTACGCAAAAACAGATGCAGCTGCTCCTGTGCCTGATAGAGCAGGTTGCGGCAGGACCATTCGACCAGCGGCAGATCCGCGGCATCCCGGCCTTGGTTCTCGTGATGCTTCAACACCATCGACGCCAGGTACATCATCGACAAAACGTCGCCCAGCCGGGCCGACAAGCTCTCCTTTTTCTTGAGATAGCCGCCCAGCGCCAGCATGGCGATGTCGGTAGCGAAGGCAAACGACGCGCTGTAGCGATTCACGTGCTGGAAGTAACGCGCAGTCGGTCCGGTCTGCGGGACTTTGGTGAATCGCGCCAGCGTCGCACCCAAGACGAGTGAGCGTGCGGCATTGGAGATCGCAAACCCCATATGACCCATCAGTGCGTGATCGAACTCGGCGAGGCCGCTTTGGTGATCGGGATTGCGCGCGGCGTGCATTTCCTTCAAGACGTAAGGATGGCAGCGGACGGCCCCCTGTCCGAAAATGATCAGGCTGCGCGTCAGGATGTTCGCGCCTTCAACCGTAATCGCCACCGGTACGATTTGATATCCACGGCCCAAATAGTTTTTGGGTCCGAGGCAAATCCCCTTACCGCCATGCACGTCCATGGCATCGTTGGCGATCATGCGGCCTAATTCGGTGGCGTGATATTTCAACATGGCGGAAGGCACCGAGGGTTTTTCGCCGCCATCGATGGCCCCGGCTGTCACCGAGCGCGCGGCGTCCATGATGTAGGTGCGCGCCGCCATGCGGGCCAATACTTGTTCGATACCCTCGAAGCGGCCGATCGGCATGCTGAACTGGCGGCGTATTCTCGCGTAGGCCGCCGAGGCATACACCGCGGCCTGGGCGCCACCGGTGGCGCTGGAAGGCAACGAGATGCATCGTCCGACGGACAGCTGCTCGCCCAGCATGCGCCAGCCTTGGCCCGCCATTTGAAACCCGCCGATGATGGCGTCCAGCGGAACGAACACGTCGTGCCCTTGGACAGGGCCGTTTTGGAATGGAACATTCAGCGGAAAATGCCGCCGCCCGATGCTGATGCCGGGAGTTTCGCGGGGAATCAGCGCGCAGGTGATGCCGAGATCTGCTTTATCCCCCATCAAGTGGTCGGGATCGAACAAGCGGAAGGCGAGTCCCACCACCGTGGCGACCGGCGCCAGGGTGATGTAGCGCTTGGAGAAGTTAAGCCTGATGCCGACGATTTCCGTGCCCCCCCACGAGCCTCGGCAAATGATCCCGGTATCCGGAATCGATGCCGCATCCGAGCCCGCGCGCGGACCGGTTAGGGCGAAACAGGGCACTTCTTCGCCGCGGGCGAGGCGCGGCAGAAAATGATTTTTCTGCGCTTCGGTTCCGTAGTGCAGCAGCAACTCCGCGGGGCCCAAGGAATTAGGCACCGCAATCGTCGAGGATGCCGTGGCCGAGCGCGAAGCGATTTTTATCAGCACGCAGGAATGCGCGTAGGCCGAGAACTCCAGGCCGCCGTAGCGCCGCGGGATGATCATGCCGAAAAACCCCTGGGCCTTGATGAAGGCCCAGGCTTCGGGTGAGAGGTCGGCTCGGCGATGGGTGATGTCCCAATCGTCGAGCAACGCACACAGCTCTTCGCAGGGCCCATCAAGAAAGGCCTGCTCTTCCGGCGTCAGCGTCGGCGCCTTTGCCGACATGAGTTTTTGCCAGTCCGGACCCCCGGTGAACAGCTCTCCGTCCCACCATACCGTGCCGGCGTCCAATGCTTCACGCTCGGTGGCCGACATCGACGGCAGCAGCTTGCGATAGCTGCGCAGGAAGGGGCGAGTCAACGCGCGTAGGCGCACGGCCCGCACATTGAGCAGCAGCAGCGCTGCCCAGGGAACGCAGAGCACGATCTTCCACCACTGCGGCGCGTTGCCGAACCCCCAGTAGGCGATGAGCAGGGCTCCGAGAACGCAGCAACTCCACGCGAGACTCGCGCGTCGATACGCCAGAATTAGTGACACTCCCAGGAGCAACATCGCCCAGCCCAAAAACACGGCGGCGCCTTGCGCGAAGTCATTCATAGAAGTGTCCGGCGTTTAAATCAAATCTTTGACACCCTCGCGCTCTTCCAACAATTCACGGTGTGTCGCCTGCATTTTTTCACGGCTGAAATCGTTGATTTCCAATCCTTGAACAATGCTGTGCTCGCCGTCTTTACAGGTCACCGGATAAGAATAAATCACGCCCTCGGGTATTCCATAACTGCCGTCGGAGGCAACCGCCATGCTGACCCAGTCTCCCGCAGGCGTGCCGAGCATCCAATCGTGAATGTGGTCGAGCGCCGCGGCTGCCGCCGAAGCGGCGGAAGATGTGCCGCGGGCTTTGATGATGGCCGCGCCGCGCTGCTGCACGGTCGGAATATAAGAGTCTTTGAACCAAGTGGTGTCGACCATTGCAAGAGCCGGCTTGCCGCCCACGGTGGCGTGATGCAGATCGGGATACTGGGTGGCGGAATGATTGCCCCAAATGATGACTTTTTTGACCTGCGCCAGGGGTACGCCGCTTTTCTCGGTCAGCTGCGCCAATCCGCGGTTGTGATCCAGACGGGTCATGGCCGTAAACCGCTGGGGCGGTAGCGAGGGTGCGTTGCGCTGGGCAATCAACGAATTGGTATTGGCCGGGTTACCGACGACCAGCACTCGTACGTCGCGGCTAGCCACGGCATCCAACGCTTTGCCTTGCGCCGAAAAAATCTTGGCATTCTCCAGCAGCAAATCCTTGCGTTCCATGCCCGGACCACGAGGCCGCGCTCCCACCAGCATGCCGAAATTGCACTCTTTGAACGCAATCATGGCGTCGCTCGTCGCGGTTACTCGATTCAGCGTCGGGAATGCGCAGTCGTTCAATTCCATCACTACGCCCTGTACCGCGGCGCTCGCGCCCGGGATTTCCAACAGGTTCAGATTGACCGGTTGGTCGGCACCCAACATTTGACCCGACGCGACGCGGAACGCGAGCGCGTAGCCGATATTCCCCGCTGCCCCGGTGATGGTGACCGTCACTGGCTTTTTCATAACTAGCTCCCAACAAAAGCGGGGAATAGTAGCTCAAATCCCCTACCGCGGGGCCCCTGCCGGACGCCGCAAGCCTTTGCCCGCAGGCACTTGCATGTATTAGTGTTATATGTAAGTATATCACCAGGTCACCACAACACCGGCACCCGACACCAGGAGACACGATGAATACCCCCATTTCAAGCAAACTCGCCGCCTTCGCCATCGCCTTGATGATGAACAGCCTGATGATCGGCGGTGTGGCCTACTTGTTCAATGGCGCGCTGCACCCGCATGCGCCGGTCACCTCGCGCGCTCCCGTGCAGGCAAGCGTTCCGCACGTCGCGCTTTAAGAGTCGCAACGCGTTCTAAGAGCCGCGTCGCCGAAGGGCGTTCTGGTAGATTAGCGAGCTACTCCGCCCCCACACGGGTAGCGACATTGAGTGAGGTATGGACCCGAACTGGAATGACAACCAACCTATCTATCGGCAATTGCGCGATCGAATGGTGGCTCTTATTCTGGAGGGAGCGTTAAAAGAGGGTGACGCGTTGCCCTCGGTTCGCGCGGTCGCGGCTGATTACCGGCTCAATCCGCTCACGGTGCTGAAGGGCTACCAGCAGCTGGTCGACGAACGCTTGGTCGAGAAACGCCGGGGTCGGGGCATGTATGTCAGCGACGGGGCACGGCGCCTATTGCTGGCCGGCGAGCGCGAAAGGTTTCTCAACGAGCAATGGCCGCAGGTTTTAGCGGTCATCAACCGATTGGGTTTCTCGGCGCAGGAATTGTTCGCGCAAATTCCGGCGCTGACCCACCCGGTGCCGCCGCCACGCGGCGGCGAAACCCAAGAAGAATGAGACCATCATGACTCCGCTCATCGAAGCTCGTGATCTGACGAAAAGGTACGGCAGGCATATCGCGTTGGACCGCGCCAATTTTTCCGTCCAGGCAGGCCGCATAGTCGGCCTCATCGGCCCCAACGGCGCCGGCAAAACCAGTGCGCTGCGCGCCATCCTCGGACTAGCGGCCTACGAGGGAAAACTCACTGTAATTGGTCGTGAGCCCTTTCGCGAACGTATGGCGCTGATGAAAGACGCGTGTTTCATCGCCGACGTCGCCGTGCTTCCTGCATGGCTGCGGGTCGACCAGGCGCTCGACTTCGTCGCCGGAGTGCACCCTCGATTTCGCCGCGACCGGGCAATGGCGCTGTTGGCGAAGACTACCATCACCGGCGACCGCCGCATGCGCGAACTGTCCAAAGGCATGAAGACTCAAGTCCATTTGGCGTTGACCATGGCAATCGACGCCAAGTTGTTGGTGCTCGACGAGCCCACCCTCGGACTCGACATCCTCGCACGGCGTGCCTTTTACGACGCGCTGGTCAACGACTATATGGATGAGACGCGGACTATTTTGGTCACGACGCATCAAGTCGAGGAAGTACAGAATTTGTTGACCGACGTGCTGTTCATCGACAAGGGCCGCATCGTG
This sequence comes from Pseudomonadota bacterium, assembly GCA_030775625.1. GTDB lineage: Bacteria > Pseudomonadota > Gammaproteobacteria > Steroidobacterales > Steroidobacteraceae > Bog-1198. The sequence continues at coordinate 13,994 of JALYIW010000071.1, forward strand.
CTCGATTCTTCCCTCGACGATATCGGCGTACGCTACGCGGCGGTCGAAGTGGCGGCCGAACGCCTCGAGGCGGCGCGTGCCGCAGCTCCCTTCCATGAACGCCGCGTCCTCGGTAAGGTGGTGCTGTATTTCGAGAATCCCGACCGGCAAAGGCTTGCTGAATTCGGTGAGATCCACACGCCGAGCGTGTCCGATTTATTCGTCGCGAAGCTGTCCGGAGGCGTGGAATGAACACCGCTCTGTGGTTGGTTCGGAGGGAGTTCTGGGAGAACCGGGCGAGTTGGGTAATTCCGGTGGTCATAGGCGGAATCATGATCCTGGCGGCGTTGTTCGGCAGGGTCGATCTCATCAGCCCGGACTCGGCGATGCAGGGCCGGGCTTTTGGCGGCATATTCCTGATTGCCTTCGGGGCGACTTTCTACGCCGTCATGTCCCTATACGCCGGTTGGTACCTCTTGGACTGCTTGTACGCGGACCGCAAGGACCGGAGCATTCTGTTTTGGAAATCCATGCCGATTTCCGACACTAAAACCGTATTGTCCAAGCTGGCGATGGCGCTGATCGTCATTCCCCTGGTTTATTTTGCAGCGGCCGATCTGACCACGCTCATCATCGCATTCATCATTTCCGTTCGTGCAAGCTCGCTGATCGGCGGCTCCATATGGCATGCAGACGCATGGCTGCAGCTGCAGGCTTTGTGGCTCTGGGCCATTGTTGCCACTGCCCTCTGGTATCTGCCCGTTGCCGGCTGGCTGATCGTCGTTTCCGCGTGGGCCAAACGTGCAGTGACACTCTGGTCCCTGATGCCCCCGGTCGCTTTGGTCTTGGTAGAACGTTGGTTTGCCGGCAGCAACGTGATCGGGGAGCAACTCTCAACCCGATTGTGGGGATTTCTGTCCATCGCTTTTCACGCCAATCTCAACAGCGAGTGGTGGGTGAGCACGCCGACCGATCATGGCGCGCTGCGGACGCCCGCCGGGATTTGGAGCATCGTCAACTTCAGCGGCTTTTTTTCCAGTCCGCAAACCTGGGTGGGCGTTGCCGTGGGGGTTGCGCTGGTAATCGGTGCGGTGCAACTGCGTATACGGCGTACAGAGATCTAAGGCGATGCGATTCGACGGCGCCATATTCATGGCGGCCCTGTGCTGCGGCAGCACAACGGTGCGCGCGCAGGAATTGTTTCCCATACGCGACCAAAATCCGCTGTTGCGAGGCTTTTACCTGCCGTTGCCCAGCGATTCCCGAGTCGATGCGGCCGGCCGAGTGGCGGCGACGCTGCTCATCAGCAATACCCTCAACGTCGAAAGCAACTCGCATGAAAGACTCTTGGTCGATGGCGAAAGCGCCGTACTCGATCTGAGCTACGAAAATTCACTGTCCAAATTCTGGCGCTACCGGTTGACCATCCCCATCGTGCGCGACAGCGGCGGTGTTCTGGATTCCGTCATTGATACCTGGCACGAAGCATTCGCTTTTTCGCGCGGCTCCCGGCCCTACTTCCCCAAGAAGCAGATCGACTATTCCTATTCGGGCGAGGGGAGGATCGACGTGAATCATTCGCAGACGCATATCGGAGACCTATCCGCCGATGTGGGCTGGTATTCTGTCGACAACGTGCGCCAAACACTGTCGCTGTGGGGCGGCGTCAAAGCGCCCACCGGGTCGGTGGCGGCCTTAACCAGCGACGGCGCATGGGACGCGGCCCTCTGGGCCCATGCCGCGATGCGATGGACGCGATGGCAGCTCGCCACCGAGGTGGGTATCTCCCAACCCTTCGGCGATGAGTTATTCGCAGGCGCCGCTCATCGACTCTCGGTGTTCGCGCGGCTCGCGGCCACCCGTGTCCTCGGGCCCGTGTGGTCGCTGCGCTCGCAACTCGATGGGCAAACGGGCCGCGTCGAGGGCAGTAATCTGCGTTTGCTCGCACCGAGTCTGCAGCTCACCCTGGGCGCGGAGCGGCATGTCGGTAAAAAATGGCGCCTGGCCATGGGCTTCTCGGAGGATGTCGCGGTCAACACGGCACCCGACATCACGTTCTTTCTTGGGATTCACGACTAAGCAGTGCAAAATAGCGCAAAGACTCGATTCCCTCATTCGAAGGAGCGCCGATGTACAAAACCAAGATAGACATTGCGGAAAAAACCCGCCGCAACGTCATCGCCATTCTCAACGATCGATTGGCCGACGCCATAGATCTGCAAACCCAGGTCAAGCAGGCACATTGGAACGTGAAGGGCCCAAATTTCATTGCTCTGCACGAGCTGTTCGACAAGATCTCGGATCAGGTGTTGGAACAAATCGATGAGATTGCCGAGCGCGTGACCAGCCTGGGCGGCACCGCCGAGGGGACGGTGGCAGTGGCCGCCAAGCGCAGTAAACTTAAAAACTATCCGCTGAGCATCACTGCAGGCAAGGATCATCTCTACTATTTGTCAACCCAGCTGTCGGTGTTCGGCAAAGCGGTGCGAGCGGCCATTGGCGATACGGACCAGCTGGGGGACGCGGATACCGCGGATTTGTTCACCGGAATCTCCCGCGATCTCGACAAGTATCTGTGGTTCCTCGAGGCGCATTTGCAAGACAAGGCCTGAGCGCATGACCGATCCCGTCATTGGTTTGGAAGAGCCGAGTTTGCATGGTGCGCTGAACACGCTGCGGGGATTGCTGACGGCGGGAGAAACGTTGGAAGCATGGGCAGTGCAACACCGCCTGTATGCTCTGACGCATCGGCGGGTGTGCATTGCCGCCACCAGCGGCCGCTTCCTGTCGCTCAACCGACGTTTGCTCGGCGGCTACGAATCGGCGGATATCCGCTGGCAGGATTTGAAAGAGACGCGGATCAGCGCCGGAATTCTCGCTGCCGATCTCACGCTGGTCGCACAAGCCAGCTCCGACATGAACATCGGTTCGGAAGTGAATCGCATGTGGACGTTTGCCGGATTGCGCAAGGACCAGGCGCAGGCCATGTACCGTATCTGTCAGCAACACGACCAGGTGTGGCGCGAGAAACGCCGCATCCGCGAACTCGAAGAACTGCGCGCCAAATCCGGCGGCGTACAAATCGGCACCGGCACCGGCACCGGCGCTGGCGCTGGCGCTGAAGCGGCCGGAGCGGAATCCGAGCCGACACGGCGCCTGCGGCAGGCGCGCGAAATGCTCGATGCCAAACTCATCAGCGACAGCGAATTCGAATCCATCAAAGCAAAAATCGTTTCCGGCCTCTAGCCGCAATCACCAAACTATGCCGGGAGCTTCGCAATCAGTCAGCAGCCGTCCTTCGCGAAGTGAAGGACGGGCGCACCATCATCGTTTCCCGTAACTGCTCGTTGCTTCGACCGCCGCCGCCAATAGCCTGCCCCTCTGCCCTAGCCCAACAAATGGGCGAAATAGCTATTTCTGAGCCGATTCAGTGGGTCTGTCCGCTGTCTTAGCGCGCGAAACAGCTTGGCGCGTTCGCCAAACGACTTAGCCACGTGTTCGGGCTGTAACGCACGAGTTTGATTGAAGGTGGGGGTGCCGCCGAGCGCCGATGCAAAATCGTTGAGATCGATCAAGAAATCATCCCAGCCTGGTTCGCCGGTGGATGAGGGCTCGAGAGTGAACATGGGTCCTGCGTAGCTGACGCTGAACAAGGAACCGCGGTCCTGATGCAAGCGGCTTGCGCCACTGACGACATTGCACCGATAGCGATTTTCTTTGAAATACGCCTTGCAGAAATTAAAATATTCCGCCAGTACCCTGGGGTAGTCGGCCTGCGGAAACGCCCAGAGACTGTAGGTGTGACGCGCCCTCCATGCTTCCACCGGCATGTCACGCATCCACTCGTGCGCGTACATTACGACGCCGCGCGGGCCCCTCGCGCGCAGTGCCTTTTGCATGCCGGAGATCATCGCTGAACGCAGCCCTGGCTCAGCGAGCACGCTGCCCACGGTCGAACCGAATGCCGGCAAAACATTGCGCATCACGGAGTTGCGAATTTGCCAAATTCCGGAGCGGCTGACTGCAGCGGCCTCATCCAAGGTCCGGCGTTCAACGGTGATGCGATCATTGAAGGGTGAGATATGCAGGCGTAGTGCGCCCGGGGCATGGATGATCGACGAAAAGCGCGAGGTGAATTCCTTCAGCGACAGCACCTGATAGCCGATTGTGACGGGCGTCAGCGGACGCACGCGCAGCACGACCTCATGCACCACGCCCAATAAGCCAAAGCTCGAGCGCAATACTCGCATCAGATCGCGTTCGCGCTCCGACACGATCATTTGCTTGCCCTGCGGCGTGATCATCTTCAATTCGCTGACCAAGGACGACAATTGCGCCACGCCGGCGGTGTGCGAGGGCTGTGGCAATGTCGTGACAGCCACGGCGCCCAAGGAAATCTGCCCCATTTCGGGAGTCAGCGGCAATTCCTGGGCGCGCTCGGCCAGGGCGCGTACGAGGGTGCCGACCCGAACGCCGGCCTGCGCGCGAACGAAGGTTTCGCCGAACTCGATGATTTGGTCGAGGCCGGCGGTGTCCACCGTCGTGCCCCCATCGCCACCGACGCAACGCGCCTGGGAGTAATCGGCCCCGACCATGCGAATCGGGGTTGGGTAACTCTTGGTTTTACTCAAGAGAGCCGGGATGTCTTCGAAACGCTTGATCTTCAGGACAAGCCGTGGCCGGCGAAAGATGCCCGATGGGTCCGCGCCCGGCGACCGAGTGACTTTGCTGACCATGTGCTTCCCCCTTGAAAACAAGCTAGAAGAACGCTTGCTGTGGGGGGCACAAAACCGCCGGATCTCGGCGTATGAGGATACGTCACTGGCGACCCCGCTATCATCAGACTCCCTGCAGAAGTCCCTTAGACCGGTGGTTTTGCGTCCCCGCCTTTCGGCGGGTTTGCCCTTAAACAGCGCCCATACTATGCGACGGATCCCTCGTCCCTGTAAAGCGCTGTTTTTTTGTGTAAGGGAGGGGATGTCAGCCCATTAAAAGCAGGGTTTCAGCGTGTTCAACGGCTTCAGGGGTGCCGCAAACCACGACCACGTCGCCCTCTTTGAAAATGGTATCCGGCCCGGGTTCGCGTCCGACGATACCGTCGCGCCGCACTGCACTAACCGCGGCTCGAGAGCCGCGCTCGGCCACGGCTGCGATGCTGCGGCCCACCGCCCATGCATGTGGCGGGAGGACGACGCTGTGCAATTCCTCGCGAAAAGCATGAGTGTCGTCGAGGGGCTGCGCACCCGCTGCGCGAAAGTATTGGCGCAACATGCTGTAGCGATGACTGCGAATATCGTTCACGGTGCGAATTACCCGAGGCACGGGGAGTTTCAATAGCAGCAGCAGGTGCGAAAGCAACATCAGGCTGGCCTCGAAGGTCTCCGGCACGACCTCGGTGGCGCCGGCGGCCTGCAATTCTTCGAGCTTGGTGTCGTCCTGGGTCCGCACGAGTATGGGGAC
>JALYIW010000072.1 GCA_030775625.1 Pseudomonadota bacterium
AACGCGTCCATCGGCGAAATGATCTCGGGCTTGGCGAGGCTCGGTGTTTCGGTGCCGGGCGGCTTTGCGACCACCTCCCACGCGTACCGCGACTTCCTTGAACAGGACGGTCTGGCCGAACGCATCCGCAACCTTCTGTCGACGCTGGATGTCGACGACGTCGAAAGACTGGCCGTGGTAGGGGCGCAGATTCGCGGGTGGATGCTCGCCACTCCATTCCCGAAGAGGCTGCAGGACGAAGTTGTGGGTGCGTGGCGCAAGATGGGCACCGGCATCGGCGGCGCGGAGTTCGCGGTGGCGGTGCGGTCCTCCGCGACGGCCGAAGATCTGCCGGAGGCGTCCTTTGCAGGCCAGCAGGAGACGTTCCTCAACGTGCGCGGCGAGCAACACGTGCTCGCGTGCATGCATGAAGTGTATGCATCCTTGTTCAACGACCGGGCAATCGCCTACCGCGTCCACAATAATTTTGAGCATAGCGCAGTCGCGCTCTCCGTCGGCGTGCAGCACATGGTGCGCAGCGACTTGGGGAGTGCCGGCGTGATGTTTACTCTCGACACGGATTCGGGTTTTCGCGATGTAGTGTTCATCACCGCCGCCTACGGTCTGGGCGAGACGGTGGTCCAGGGTGCGGTCAATCCCGACGAGTTCTATGTATACAAACCGGCGCTGCGCGCCGGGCGCCGCGCGGTGCTGCGCAAAAACTTGGGCGGCAAGGCCCTCAAAATGGTCTATGGGGACGCGGGTTCCAAAGACCGGGTGCGTACCGTGGAAGTCGCGCCCGCCGACCGCAACCGCTTCTCGCTGGACGAAAAAGACCTCGTCGAATTGGCCAAGCAGGCGCTGATCATCGAGGAGCATTACGGGACTCCCATGGATATCGAGTGGGGCAAGGACGGCGCAACGGGAAAGATCTACATACTCCAGGCGCGGCCGGAAACCGTGCAGAGTCGCGCCGGCCGAACGATCCTGCGATTCACGTTGAAAGCGCGCTCGAAAACCCTCATCACCGGACGCAGCATCGGTCAACGCATTGGCGCGGGCCCCGCGCGAATCATCAAAGACGTGTAAGAAATGTCTCGCGTGAGGGCGGGCGACGTGCTGGTGGCCGACATGACCGACCCGGATTGGGAACCGGTAATGAAACGCGCCGCGGCAATCGTCACCAATCGCGGCGGCCGCACTTGTCATGCGGCCATCATCGCCCGGGAGCTTGGCATCCCTGCGGTCGTCGGCTGTGGAAGCGCCACCACGGAAATCAAGGAGGGCCAGGAAGTCACGGTGTCCTGCGCTGAAGGCGATACCGGATACGTGTACGAAGGCATGCTGGAATACGCCCAACGCAGCATCGAGATGGATTCCATGCCTGCAATTCCGGTGAGAATCACCATGAATGTCGGCAACCCGGATCGCGCCTTCGATTTCGCCGGCATTCCGCACAAGGGTGTCGGCCTGGCGCGCCTGGAATTCATCATCAACCGAATGATCGGCGTGCACCCGAGGGCGCTGCTGGAATTGGACCGGCAAAGCGCCGAGCTGAAGGAACTCATCGGCAAACAGATTGCCGGCTACGACGGCCCCATCAATTTCTATGTGGACAAGCTGGCGGAAGGCATTGCGCAAATCGCCGCCGCATTCGCGCCCGAACCCGTGATCGTGCGGTTATCCGATTTCAAATCGAACGAATACGCGAACCTGATCGGCGGCAAGGCCTACGAACCGCACGAAGAAAATCCCATGCTGGGTTTTCGCGGCGCCTCGCGCTACATAGACGAGGCGTTCAGGCCCTGCTTCGAACTCGAATGCCGTGCGTTGAAGCGGGTGCGCGACGACATGGGCTTGACCAATGTCCAGGTCATGGTGCCCTTCGTGCGCACTTTGGGTGAAGCCGAAGCCGTCAGCCGGCTGCTGGCTGACAACGGGTTGCAACGCGGCGCAAACGGCCTCAAGCACATCATGATGTGCGAACTGCCGACGAATGCATTACTCGCAGACCGATACTTGGAATACTTCGACGGCATGTCAATCGGATCGAACGACATGACCCAGCTGACCTTGGGCCTGGACCGTGACTCGAGCGTGCTGGCGAAATCATTCGACGAGCGCGACGATGCGGTGAAAGTCTTGATGTCCATGGCGATCAAGGCCTGCAAGGCGCAGGGCAAATATGTCGGCATCTGCGGGCAAGGTCCTTCGGATCATCCGGAACTGGCGCGCTGGCTGGTGGAACAAGGCATCGACAGCCTTTCCTTGAACCCGGACACCGTGGTTGAAACCTGGATGTTCCTCGCTGGCGAGGCCGCGGGGGCCTGATTGCCCGGTTGACGGGCAAACTAATACGGGCGCAGTAAGTGCTCTCGGTAATATTGCAATTCGCGAATCGATTCGCGAACGTCGTCCAAGGCCAGATGTGTGGAGGACTTGCGAAAGCCCTGGGCCACCTGCGGTGCCCAACGATTCGCCAACTCTTTGAGCGTGCTCACATCCAGGTTGCGATAGTGGAAGAAGTGCTCGAGCGTCGGCATGTGCCGAGCCAAGAAGCGCCGATCCTGGCAAATACTGTTGCCGCACATGGGCGAGCACCCGGCGGACACCCAGGTTTTCAGGAATCGAATGGTTTCGCGCTCCGCGGCGGCTGCGTCGACGTCACTCGCGAGCACGCGCGCGCTCAAACCGGAACTCCCATGCTGGTTTCGATTCCAATCGTCCATAGCCGCCAGACTGGCGTGGCTCTGATGCACTGCGAACACCGGACCTTCGGCGAGCACGGCCAGGTGTTTGTCGGTTACGATCGTCGCGATTTCAATGATGAGGTCAGAATCCGGCCTCAGTCCGGTCATCTCCAAATCGATCCAAATTAGATTTTCGGGGGACTTCATTGTGTCGGCAGCAAAAGACCGCATGGTAGCAGAGCAAAAGGCAGCGCAAGGCGTCATCGGCGGCATGGGCACGGTGCTCGCCAGTTACGGCCGAGGCGTTTTGGTACAGGCCGACGGACAGACTCTTCGTTGCACCCTGACGGGACGAAAACAACGCATTGTGTGTGGCGACCGCGTGACCTGGTCGTATGCCCCTTCCGCTGATGGACCATCCATCCTCGATGTCGCGCCGCGCCGCAATCTCATCGAACGCATCGATTCGCGCGGCAGACCAGAACCCGTGGCCGCCAATATCGACCGACTGGCCATCGTCGTCGCTTGCGAACCCATGCCCGACTGGTTCCTGGTCGATCGCTACTGGGCCGGCGCGGTGCTGAAGGACCTGCGCGCCCTGCTCATAGTCAACAAGCAGGATCTGGAAACGCAGGGCCTACAGGCGGAGCTCGAGACCTATCGCACTCTGCGATTGGACTGCGTGGAAACCGCCGCGCACTCCGGAGCCGGCGTAGCGCAGCTCGAGCACTCTCTGGCCGGCGGCGTCACACTACTCGTCGGCCAATCCGGCGTCGGCAAGTCCTCGTTGGTGAATGCATTGGTCCCGCAAGCAGCTGCGCAAACAGCCGAGTTGACGCGCGACGCCGAGGGTCGCCACACCACTACCACCGCGCGTTGGTACCGGACGGCTGCGGACTCGGCGATCATCGATGCGCCGGGGGTTCGCGATTTCGCGCCGCCGGCAAGTGTGGTGCGCGCGGCCGAACGTGGCTTCGTCGAGATCCATGAACTGGGCGTGCATTGCCGGTTCAAAGATTGTCGGCACATGGAGGAACCCGGTTGCGCCGTGCGCACGGCCGTGATGAATCGGCAGATTGCCACGCGCCGTTATGAAAGCTATCGCCGCTTATTTCGCTTGTATGAGAAGCTGGCTTCGTGAAGTCTGCCCTGCCTTTAGGAGACGTTGGTACGTCCGGCGAGAGCGTGCGCCAAAGTACCGCCGTCCACATATTCGAGCTCCCCCCCCACCGGCACTCCATGAGCGATTCGCGATGCCTTGAGTCCAAGGCGCAGCGCCAGCTCACCTAAATAATGCGCGGTCGCCTCGCCTTCTGCCGTGGGATTGGTGGCCAGAATCACTTCGCGAACTTCACCACCGCCCAGTATCTGCTCGAACTCATCCAAACCCAGTTCGGCGGGACCGACGCCGTCGAGTGGCGATAAATGTCCCATGAGCACGAAATACCGACCGCGGAACCCGCCGGATTGTTCGATGGCGACCACGTCGGCGGGCGACTCCACCACGCACAGCTGAGCCACGTCGCGCTGTGTGGAAGCGCAAATCGTACAGAACTCGCTTTCTGTCAACATGCGGCAGCGCTTGCAATGCCCGACGCTGTCGAGGGCCTGCGCGAGCGCCTGGCTCAACAGCTTGCCACCATTGCGGTCGCGCTCCAGGAGATGGAACGCCATGCGCTGCGCCGACTTCGGACCGACGCCGGGCAAGCAGCGCAGCGAGTCGATCAAAAGGGCAAGAGTCGGGGTGTATTTCATTGCTTTAAAAGGGCAATTTCATGCCCGGCGGAAGATTCAGGCCGGCGGTGAGGCCGGAGAACTTCTCCTGGCTGCGTACCGCGATTTTTCGCACTGCATCGTTGATGGCCGCAATCAACAGGTCTTCGAGCATGTCTTTGTCTTCGCCCAGCAGTTTGGGCTCGATCAGAATTTTTTTAGCCTCATGGTGTCCATTCAGGGTCACCTTGACCATGCCTGCGCCGGATTCACCCGTCACCTCGAGGTCGGCAAGCTCCGCCTGCGCCTTCTTCAGAGTCTCCTGCATCTGCTGCGCCTGACGCATCAGGTTACCCAAACCGCCTTTCATCATTTCAATTCTCCATTGCTAATTCGCGGGCTTGACCGAACTCGGGTCCACATCGGCTCCGAAGCGCTCACGCAATCCCTTCACTGCGGGATCCGCATCGAAAGCCGCGGTCGCGCGCGCCGCCTTATCCTGTTCCGCCACAGCGCGCTGACGCGCGGGAGTGGCCGGCGTCGATTGCGCCGTGTCGAAGGTGATACGAATATCGCAACCGAAATACTTAGACAGACCTTGAACGAACTTATCCTCGATTGCCTTCGTACGCCGATCCGCCACCGCCTGGTCCAGCCGCAATGCCAAGACGCCGTTGCCGAA
>JALYIW010000073.1 GCA_030775625.1 Pseudomonadota bacterium
CGGCCGCGCCGCACGGTGGCGACCAGGTTCGCCGCCTCCAGCAGGTCCAAATGCTGCGTCACGCCCTGGCGCGACATGTCCATGTGTTCGCACAGTTCGTTGAGTGTGCGGCCGTCGTGCGCATGCAGCAGGTCCAGCAGCTTGCGCCGGCTGGGGTCGGCCAGGGCCTTGAACAGCATGTCGGTGTCGTCGCGCTCTACCATGTCCTATACGCAAGTAATTACTTGCCTAAAGTATAGGCAAGTCATACCTTGCATGTCAAGCGCTTACATGATGGGCCGTCAGGCAGGCGACGGACATCGAGAATGTTGGTATCGGCAAGCAATTCAGCGCATTTACTGAACGGTCATAGTCGCCTGCTGAGGGATTTGACCCTTATCGACGCTCTCGATTCACCAGCGCGGGTCGCAGCTCGGCAAGCCGGCGATTCTCCGTCCACCTCGGACGCTCACCAAAGATCGGATCTTCGCCTATCTCGGTCCACGCGCCGTTCTTGCGCTACGGCAACACTTCGCCGCAATCCCGTGATCTCCTCACGACGACGTGGGCTGGCACGTCGATCCGCATGGTGCTTGTATAGACAGCGGCACAATTCCCTCGCAGAACATTGAGGCAGTGGTAGATTCGGTGCGTCGGCCGATAAAAAACGCGTGCTACTGAGCGCCCGTGCCGATGCACAGCTTGCCGGATTCGCCGTTATCGACACCGCGTGCCAGCGATCCACTCTCGACAAGCGTTCATCACGATTCATTGGGACGATCTACCAGCAATATGACGATCTACCAGCATATAAAGGCTCCATCCGTGGCGTGTGGGTTAATCCCGGTTGCTGATCCGCACCTGCTGAAATCAGCGGATTTCGGAGCTCACGGTAAAGATCACATAGCGAGGTGCAAACGTATCGAACGGACAGGCATGCCGCAACTCCCGAAAGTGATAGGGATAGGACATCCGAAGTCAAAGCGACACAAATCCCAAGGCCACCACCTTCGCCGCAAGGTGTGTGCGCGAGACCGCGCCGATCTTGATACGCACGTTCTTCAGGTGAAATCGGACTGTCGCTTCCGAAATACCGTTGAGCACCGCGATCTCTCGATCGGAGTGCCCATGGACCAAAAATGCCAGCAATTCGATTTCGCGAAGCGTGAGAATCGGCGCACCTTGGGCTCTATCCGCGGAATGATTGATGAATTCCGCCCGTCTGAAGACCAGTGACCCGATGGCGACCAAATCGCGAAACTCTTCCGGGCTGAACTCAGAGCGGTCTCCCACCATCGATACGATCCCGATCGCGCCATCGGCGGCGCGCATCGGAACGCAGACTCCCTCGACGCAGCCATATTCCTTGACAAGCTGAATTATTTTCTGCCCCGGATCCTTCGGCCTGAGTCGCTGAAATATCTGACTGAATGTGGCCGGCGTTCCGGTGCCGCGGGCCCAGCGCGGAATCGGGTCGACTGCCTGGAGGTCCTCGCTCATATAGCGGTCAAGCAATCCGGGCGGCCAATGAGCGAAGTGAAAACGCTCGGGCGTCGCTGCTTTTGATCCCGCAATTATGCCGCTGGCCACCACCGAGAGCCGAAAATGCCCGATCACGGCCAACGTACCGGCGCACAAGTCCTCCATGCTGTGTGCCTTATCCAGAAATTCCAGGAATTCACTCAAACGATCGGGGATCTTCATGGCGACTCGAGTTTGCGCGGGGTTCGCTCGGGACCAATGAGGACTTTAACTCAGAGCACGCGTTTGGACCTGACTGTGACCACGCCGGCCGTGGCGCCTTGCTCGTTCGGCCATCTATCAGTCCCGATCCGGCGCTCCCTGAGGGAAGAACTTGCGGAATGGACGCGCCTCATCAATGGCACGGGCGACGGAGGGCCGAGCAAGAACCCGGCCGCGGTACGCACGAACTCCCGGAAACCGATCACTGATGGGATGCACCCAATCGGCGTAGAAAAGCGCCGGAGCGGCGGAACAATCCGCCAGGGAGAAGGTGCTGCCGGACGCCCATGCTTGAGGCGTGAGCTGTCCTTCGAGCCATCCATAAGCAACGTCCAGCATCTTCTGGGCATCGGCGACGCCTTTGGCATCGCGCGCGGTCTCGGTTCGCATTCGATCCGCGACCAGCGTTTGCATCGGACTCATGACGTAATTGTCAAAGAACCGATCCATGAAGCGAACGACCAGGGCTGCGTCGTCGTTCAGCGGTATCATTGGCATCGTTCCGGGATAACGACGCATCAAGTACTCTACGATGATGCTGGATTCGACGATCGTTGCCTCGCCGTCCCGCAGTAGAGGAATCTTCTTGATTGGCCAAAGCGATTCAAGTTCGCCCCATCCGGCCGCGTCCTCAACCAATCGATAGGTAAACGGTGTCGCATTCTCGTACAAGGCTATCAATGTCTTCCAACAATAAGCGGCGAATGGGTGAGCGTAGAGCGTTAGAGACATGCGGCTGGATTCCTAAAATTGCTTCGTCACTTTATAGTCGGTACAAAATTGGCCGCCAGGGATTGAAGCGCATCGTCCGGGAAAGAGCCTCCTATCCTCCACTGTCGTGCAAGTGAACTATATCTGGAACTTCCAGGATGAGAACATGAAAAAGTCGGGCACGAGCCAAGGCCAGTCGGCATCGCAGCTCATCTCGAAGAGAATAGGCGAGCTCGGCGACTGGCGCGGCGAAACCCTCAGCAGAATGCGCAAGCTCATCAAGGAAGCAGACCCGGACATCGTCGAGGAGTGGAAGTGGATGGGCATCCCGATTTGGTCGCACAATGGCATCATCTGCACTGGCGAATCCTACAAGAATGTCGTGAAGCTTACCTTCGCCAAGGGCGCGTCTCTGAAGGATCCGGCCCCTCTCTTCAACGCGAGTCTCGAGGGAAGCACGCGCCGCGCGATCGACATCCACGAAGGAGAAGAGGTTGACGCGTCTGCCTTCAAAGCACTCGTTCGCAAGGCGGTCGCCCTCAACAGGTCTGGCAAATCCAAAGCTTCGAAAAAAGCGTAGCCTAACGCCGCCACCTAACTGCGAGAGAATGAATCGCGTACCATGCTTAGTGTCGCTTCGGGCGACGATTACGCCAGCTACCGGACGCCAGAATGAACAGCGGTACAGACGTTGCTCCCGCCCCTCAGCTGCATCGCGCCCTTGGGACACTTGACCTGGTTCTTCTCAATGTCGCGGCTATTGTTGGATTGCGTTGGCTTTCCGTTGCGGCGCAGATCGGGCCATCAAGCTTGACGCTGTGGGCGATTGGGCTGATCACCTTTCTCGTGCCCTCAGGCCTGACGGTACTGGAACTCAGCTCGCGCTTACCGGGCGAGGGGGGCGTCTATATCTGGTCGAAGGCGGCGTTTGGTGACTTACACGGATTCATCGCCGGCTGGAGCTACTGGATATCGAATCTGGTTTTCTTTCCGTCGCTGCTGCTTTTCGCCGCGGCCGTGCTGCTGTATGTCCCCGGAGGTTCGTGGCTCGCGCTCGCGGACAACCCCTTCTACAACGGCGCAGTCTCACTCGCTATTTTGTGGTTCGCGACGCTGATGAATATCGTTGGTCTGGAAAGAGCGAAGTGGTTGCAGAACGCCGGAGGCATGGCGACTTGGCTCGTCGGCGCGCTCATACTGTGCGGAGGTGTGGCTGCATGGTATCGGTTCGGCGCCGCGACGCCGATTGCCACCGCAGCCTTGCTACCGGAACTAAAATCGTTGTCGACTCTTGCCAGCTTCGCCACGATCGCACTCGCTTATTCCGGCCTCGAGCTCGGGCCCATTCTCGGCGGCGAGATCAAGGACCCGCAGCGCACTATCCCTCGGGCGTTGCTTATCGCGTGCGTGGCGATTGCCGTTTCCTACATCGCAGGTACAGCGGCTTTGTTCGCGGCACTGCCGGCTCAGCAGATCAACGCAATCAGCGGTGTACCTCAGGCACTTACGGCAGTGGCGGCGCGTGCGGGCGCGCCGGCGCTGGGAATCGCCGCGGCCGTGCTGCTAACCGTCGCCTCTATGGGCGGGCTCGGCGCGTGGATTACTGGCACCGCGCGCCTCCCGTTTCTCTTCGGTCTCGATCGCTACCTGCCGCGAGCCCTCGGCGCCGTGCATCCGAAGTTTGGCTCGCCGCACGTGGCGCTACTCGCTCAGGGAGGTCTCACCACGGTGGTACTGCTCGCCGCGATCTCAGGCTCCGCCGTCCGCGAAGCGTACATTGTGCTGATCGATATGACCGTAATACTCACCTTCCTGCCCTTGCTCTACATGTTTGCCGCTTTGCCGATGCTGCGTCGTCGCTCGCCTGGCAGCCATCCGGGTGTGATAATGATTCCTGGGGGGCCGGTAGCATGCTGGTTGGTGGCAGGCTCCGGGTTTTCAGTGACTTTGCTCGCAGTCCTGTTCGCCATGCTGCCTCCCGTGGCCAGTACGAACCGAACGCTCTTCGCCGTCAAGGTTGTCGGTGGATGCGCAACACTGATAGGAGCGGGCCTTGTGTTCTATTTTCGCGCCCGCCGGCGGGCTCATCTGTAACGCCACTTCCGGATCATTTTGATCGACGACCAGCAGGCATCGAACATACTTAGCTGCAATGGTTTCTTACTGCTAAGCATGCCCGACTTAACCACGTCAACGAGTGCCGCAACGGCTACCAAACAAAGTCTATCTGCGTCCAGAACTTTTTGGTGTCGGTCAAGGTGCTGAAGGCATTGTTGGTCGGGCCGCTGTTGGCGACCAATTGCACCGGCACGTTGATCGTGTAATTACCGTACTTTAATGTGCCTGTGAAGCGCGACCACTTGGCCGCGAGCTGCACATTGAACTCCCTGCCGTAGTCCCGACCGCCCATGCTGCTCCTATAGCTATGTTCCGCCGCAGTCAACGACACTGTTTCAAACGGTGCAATGCCCTTAGTGGTGTAGCCGGCAATGAGATATCGATCGTCGATGCCGCGCGCTGGTGTGCTTAGGAATTTATCCACCCAGCCTTGAAACTTATGCAAGGTGGCCAGCGGCGTTTGAAAGCCCTGCGTGCCATTGCCGCCCAGATTTTCCACGCCCGCGCCCAGTGAGTACTGGCGATAGGTGCCGATTAACTCCGCTGCGTAATAGTCATCGTCGAAGTGCGGCCGGCCCGTGGTTTTATAGCTGCCGAAATCCTTTTGATTGGCCCATGAGGCGGAGTAAGCCAGCTTGATCTTGCTGACGTTGTAAGACCCGGCAAAGCGTGCACCGAGGGTTTTGCTGGAGACGCGGGCCGGATTCAGCGCGGCGCGCTGGGTGGTGTTCAAGCCCGGGCCGGTGACAAATGAGGTAATGGGATCGAAGTCGAGGAAATAGCCGAAGGCGGTCAATTTACCGACGCCGAATTGATAGGCCACGTTGGCCAGCGTGACGTCCCCCTTGTAAGCGCCCTGCGGCGATTCAGGACCATAAATGCGATTAGCGCGATTCGAGTACGTGAAGTCCAGCGCCAAATTGCCGCCCAGGGGTTTGTTCACCACACGCACCGCATCGAAGGTTTGTTCATTCATGCGCCACCCGGAGGCGCCGACAAAGCGCTGATCATCCAAATTGATGCGTTGACGACCCAGGGTGAGCGTGGTGTTGGCTATGCTGGTGTTGGTGAATTGAAAGCGATTCAGCTCATAGGCTTCGGGGTCGGCCACCACCGGATAAGATGCACGGCCCGCCACCGAGGGGTCGCTGCGATAACTATCGCGCAGCACCGTCAGAAACTCACCTTCCACCAGGAACGAGGTGTTCCACGCCTTGCCGGTCTCCACCCCCAGGCGCGCGCGAACTGTGGCGGCATTGGCGTTATGCGTCAATGCGGCAGGCGGCGGTTCTTGATCCACATACTCATAGCGAGCACGCACATCGACCAACGGCTTGCTCTCACCGATTGCGCCGGTGATGGGATTGGCCGCAGCAACAGTGCAGGCGGTTGCCGCTGCAAGGGCCAAGGAAAATTGAGCGGTCGTCTTCAGTAAGCGAGTCATTGCATGCTCCTAAATGCCTTGGGCGATTGCCTAAGGGTTGTTAAAAAATCTGTCCATTGCACCCTTACCCCCTCTCCCGTTTGCGGGAAAGGGGTGGATGATCAAGCGGCGCGTGGAGTGTTGACCTCGTACTCCTCAAGGAAGCTCAGCAGTTCTTCGCGGTACTCCCAGTACTGCGGATGTTCCAGCAATGCCTTGCGCGTGCGCGGCCGGGGCAGGTGGACTTCCATGATCTTGCCGATGCGCGCAAGCGGACCGTTGGTCATCATCACCACGCGATCGGCCAGCAGAATGGCTTCGTCCACATCGTGCGTGACGCAAATGGCGGTGATCTGGCTGCGCTTCCACACTTCCATCAACACTTCCTGCAATTCCCAACGCGTAAGCGCATCGAGCATGCCGAAGGGTTCGTCGAGCAATAGCAACTTGGGGGATAGCGCAAACGCGCGTGCTAGGCCCACGCGTTGCCGCATGCCGCCCGACATGTCGCTGGCGAGCTTGTCCATGGCATCGGCCAGACCGACGCGGCTCAAGTAGTACTCGATCACCTCCACGCGCTCGGCACGACTCACATGCGGATAGACTTTCTCCACACCGAGGGCGACATTTTCACGCGCGGTGAGCCAGGGCAGCAGATTGGGCGACTGAAACACTACGCCCCGATCCGGGCCCGCGTTAAGCACTTCCCGTCCATCGAGCACGATGGAACCGCCGCTGATGTCATTCAGGCCCGCCACCATCGACAACACCGTGGACTTGCCGCAGCCGGAGTGACCGATGAGCGAAATGAACTCGCCCTTGCGCATGTTGAGCGAGAACTTGTCCACCACCGTGAGCGGCCCCTTGGGTGTGGGATAGATCTTGGTGACGTCGTAAAATTCCACGTACTTGCTTGGGTCCTGCGCCGGCTTGGGCTTAAGCTCCTTGCGCACTGCATCCGGCAGACGTCCTGCAGTAATCGGCACCACCACCGGTGCGCTGCGTTCTTCTGCGTCCGCCACTCGCTTGGCACCCATGTCGAGCAGGTACTGCGTAATCTCCGCACGCAGTTTCTTGTACGCCTGATCGTGATTCACGGCCTTGCGATCCCGCGGGCGCGGCAGCTGCACCTTGAATTCCTTGGCGAGCGTTGCACGCGGCGCGACGGTAAGCGGGATGATGCGATCCGCCAGCAGCAGCGCTTCATCCACATCATTGGTGACCAGCACCACGGTCTTGCGCTGTTGTCTCCATATGCTTTCGATTTCGTCCTGCAGCTTGGCGCGGGTGAGTGCATCCAGTGCCGACAGCGGCTCATCGAGCAATAAAATCTCAGGATTCATGGCCAAAGCACGCGCCACGGCCACTCGCTGGCGCAT
Organism: Pseudomonadota bacterium; assembly: GCA_030775625.1. Classification (GTDB taxonomy): domain Bacteria; phylum Pseudomonadota; class Gammaproteobacteria; order Steroidobacterales; family Steroidobacteraceae; genus Bog-1198. Next base: position 7,354 of record JALYIW010000073.1, read on the forward strand.
GCCTCCGGACAACTCGGCAGGCCGCCGTTCGGCCGCATGCGACAGGCTGACCATGTCGATGTACATATCGACATGCGCCAGTTGCTGCTGCTTGTTCCATTTGGGAAATACCGCCGCCACGGCCAGTAAAATATTGCCGCGTACGGTCAGCCAGGGGAACAGCGAATAGCTTTGAAACACCAAGCCGCGATCGTGGCCCGCCCCCGTGACCTGTCTGCCGTTCACCCATATTTCGCCGCTGTCCGGCTTGATCAACCCGCCCAGGCTGGCAATCAAAGTAGTCTTACCGCTACCGGAAAAGCCGACGATGGCGACAAATTCGCCTTCCTCAATGCAAAGGTTGACGTTGTGCAGCACGTCGGTCACATGACCATCGGCGCTGTAGCTTTTACAGACATTCTTTAGTTCAAGGATGGGCATGGTGATTCCTCAACGACGGGCGCCGAAGTTGACCATGCTTTGAATCGTGAACATGACGCGATCCAGCAGGAAACCGATGATGCCGATGGTGAATACCGCCACCAACAAGCGACTCAGCGACTCGGCACTGCCATTCTGGAATTCATCCCAGAGGAATTTGCCCAGGCCGGGATTTTGCGCCAGCATTTCCGCGGCAATCAGCACCATCCAGCCCACACCCAACGATAGGCGCAGGCCGGTGAAGATCAGCGGCAGCGATGACGGAATCACCAGCTTGAACAGCTTCGTGGTCCACTTCAGGTTAAGTACTTTGGCAACGTTCAGCAGATCCTTATCGATCGATGCCACGCCCAGAGCGGTATTAATCAGCGTCGGCCATAGCGAACACAGGGCCACGGTAATGGCGGAAGTAATGAACGACTTTTCAAACATGGGATTGTCTGTGACATACATGGCGCTGACGACCATGGTGACAATGGGCAGCCATGCCAGAGGCGACACCGGTTTGAAAATCTGCACAAAGGGATTGATCGCGGCATTCATGTTGGGACTCAAGCCGCAGATGATTCCTAGGGGAATGGCAACGAAACTGGCGATGACGAAACCGGTGAAAACGGTTCGTAGACTGGTAAAAATCTGATCGATATACGTCGGCTTGCCGGTGTACTTCATCTTGCTGGGCGCGGCGTTAGGATCGCCCGCCAATCGATCTGCGTTGCGCTTGTCCTGACGTTCATAAAAGGCGGTACGCTTGTCGCGCTCGGCCCTGTGGTCGGCCCACAGCACACCCACCTGATGCCACACGGCCACCGGCCCCGGAATTTCCCCCAGGCTGGTGACGATGCGGGAAGACATCTGACTCCATAAAAATAAAAACACCAGTATTGCGACGACGGGGGCGCCTGCCAAACGCCATAAGTCGGGCAACTGCGTGCGCGGAGCTTCACCGCGCAGCATGCGAATCAGCGGCACCAGAAAGCCCAGACCGGATACATTTAATATTCCGTAAGCCTGTTCAAACTTGCGCGCCGTGCGCGCCGAAGCAGTGGCTTTGCCGGGCTCCGGCTTGGCGATGGCGCCAATGGCATCGGGTACCAGGGGTGGCGCCGCAGTGGATGCAGGCATGGAAGTTTCCTCGTGCTGTGACATGTTGTGAGCTATGTTTTTAAAATGAACGTTGAGGTCATTGCCGCTGAATGCCCGGCTTTCATGTGCATGACGACGCTTGATTACGTACCGGCCTACTTGATCTGACCGGCCTCAACTTTCTGGCTGCCTTTCAAACCCACTTGGAATTTTTCGACATAGGCATTGGGCTGCTTGCCATCGAACTCGATGCCGTCCAGCTTCGATTTCCACGGCGCGCGATAGCCATCCGAGGCCAAGGGGAAATCTTCCTTCTTGGCCTTGCCTTCTTCGATCAACAGCTGCGCGGCCTGCATATAGATGTCGGTGCGATTCACTTTCTTGGCGGTTTCGGCGTACCACGCATCCGGCTTCTGATCGAGCTGGCCCCAGCGACGCATCTGCGTCAGTGTCCATACGCCATCGCTGACATACGGGAAGCTGGCATAGGCGCGTGAAAACACGTTGAAGTTAGGCGCCGAGCGCACATCGCCTTTACCGTATTCAAAGGTGCCGAGCATGCTTTTGCTGATGACACGCACATCCGCGCCCACATATTCGGGGCGCGAGATGATGGCGGCGGCTTCTTTGCGATTGGCGCCGTTATTGGCATCCAGCCACAGGCCGGCGCGAATCAAGGCTTTGGTGATGGCCAGCAGGGTGTTGGGGTTTTTGGCCGCCCAGGCCTTGGTCACACCAAATACCTTATCGGGAATGGCATCGAAGAATTCATCGTCGGTAGCGATGGGCACGCCGACATTCTTGAAGATGGCCTGCTGATTCCACGGTTCGCCCACGCAATAGCCGCTGATGGTGCCCGCTTCCATGGTGGCCGGCATTTGCGGCGGCGGCACCACGGACAACAACACATCGGCATTGATCTGGCCCGACACATCGGTGGCCGAGTAAAACCCGGGATTCAATCCACCGGCGGCCAACCAGTAACGCAAGCTATAGTTATGGCTGGACACCGGAAATACCATGCCCATCTTCAGCGGCTTGCCCTGCGTTTTGAGTTCCGCCACCACCGGCGCCAGCACCGAGGCACTCACTGGATGCATGACTCTGCCTGACGCATCCTTGGGAATCTTGTCCTTGATCTTGTTATAGATGTCATTGGAAATGGTGATGCCCTTGCCGTTAATGGCCATGCTGTACACGGTGTACATGTCGGCCTTGGTGCCGATGCCGAGCGTGGCGCCCAAGGGTTGACCCATGAGCATGTGGGAACCATCCAGTTCGCCGCTGATGACGCGATCCAGCACCACCTTCCAATTCGATTGCGCTTCCAGCGTGACGTACAGGCCTTCGTCTTCGAAATAGCCTTTTTCATAGGCAATAGCCAGCGGCACCATGTCGGTGAGCTTGATGAAACCCAGCTTGATCTGTTCTTTTTCCAGCTTCAGAGGTTTCGCATCCGCAGCGCTCATGCCGAGCAATGCAACGGCAATCGCCGTAAACAGCTTTAAGCCGTGACGACGCGTAATCGTGTTGACCGCAACTCGGCTTGGCCCCGCGGGCCAAAATACCAATCTTCCCATTTGAATCTCCCAAAATGCGCCCAAAAAAAACGCCGACGTTCCGCGCACATCCGGTTAGGGATGCATGGGAAAGTCGGCGCCGTTGCCTGACAGGCCTAGTGGGCCTGTGCTTTGACCTTCGACTATGCATGGTGCGTGCCACGCATGTGGCAGTGGGTGGAATAGCCTTTTAGATCAAGCGTTAATTCGGCTTTTCAAAACAGGGGAGTTCAAACAAAGGCCGCGTCTGTGTGTAAAAAGGGGGCGGCACGAAACTGCGGGCGCACGAACTTCGTGCGGCTACAGTTCTAGGCGGGCTTAGGCGGCCTGCAATATGAAACGAGACACACCATTGCGCAATCCACTGGAAACCTGGTTCAGTTCACCGATGGCCACGCTCGACTGATTTAAGGAATCCACGGTTTGGCGCGCTGCCGCGGTCAACTGCGCGAGGGATTCACTGATCTGCTCCGCGCCGCTCGACTGAGCCTGCATGC
>JALYIW010000074.1 GCA_030775625.1 Pseudomonadota bacterium
AGGTTGTTGACCCGAGGGGTTTTGGCCCTGGGGATGTGAGGCCTGAGGGGGGCTTTGTGGGCGTCCCCTACCCGGGGCACCGGAACGAGCGCCGCTTGCGCCTGACCGTGCGCCGCTGCCGCCCCCGGATCGGGATTGACCGCGCTGCGGGGCGCGTTCGCGCCACACCGCCGGGGGCGGGGCGGTTACGTCGGCCAGGTCCGCCGCCTCGATGGCGGCGCGCGGAATTTGGTGACCGATGTAGCTTTCGATATCGGGCAGCGAGATGGCATATTCCTCGCAGCCAAAACTGATGGCATCGCCTTCGGCGCCGGCGCGTGCGGTGCGGCCGATGCGATGCACGTAGTCCTCGGCATCATTCGGCAAATCGAAATTGAAGACATGGCTGACATCGGGAATGTGCAGTCCGCGCGATGCAACATCGGTCGCGATCAATACCGCGATTTCGCCGTTGTGGAAGTCGCGCATCATTTTCAGCCGCTTGGTTTGCGGCACATCGCCCGACAGTGCTTGGGCGACGAAGCCGTTCGCGGTCAGAGTGCGTTCGAGCACCTCCGCGATGCGTTTGGTATTGACGAACACCATGGTGCGGCGCGCATCGATTCGGCGCAGCAGGCCCATCAGCAAAGGGATTTTTTCCTCGGTCGCGGGGAAATACAATACCTGTGTGACGCGGTCGACCGTCATCTTGTCCGGCTCGATGCGTATCAGCTCGGGGTTGTTCATGTGTTCATAGGCGAGTTCCATCACGCGATGCGAAAGGGTCGCGGAGAACATCATCGTGAGACGCAGCGTCGGATGCGGCAAACGCCTTAAAATAAAGCGAATATCCTTGATGAACCCCAGATCGAACATGCGGTCCGCTTCATCCATGACCGCCACTTGGATATGGCGCAGGTCGAACACATGTTGCTTGAAGTAGTCGATGACGCGGCCGGGTGTGCCGATCAAAACGTCGACGCCTTCCTCGAGAACCCGCCGCTGTTTTTCATAATCCACGCCGCCAAACACGATGGCGAGTTTGAGTCCGGTATACTTGCCGATGTCTTCGGCGTCCGAATGAATCTGCACGGCGAGTTCGCGCGTCGGCGCGATGACGATAGCCCGCGGCGCATTCTGCGGCCGGTTGGGCGCGCCGGCATCCGTCAACAGGCGATTGAACAATGCGATGAGGAAGGCCGCCGTTTTACCAGTGCCGGTCTGCGCCTGACCGGCGACGTCGCGGCCTAGGAGGGCTACCGGCAGGGTTTGCGCCTGAATGGGGGTGCAACGGGTGTAGCCCAGTTCGGCAATGCCCCGCTTCAGCGATTCTGCGATGTGGAGGGATTGGAACGTGAGTTGACTGAGATGGGCGTCTGACATTTTCTCTTTAATGAATTGCAGAAACTTGCAAAATGATGGGGACCGGATAACAATACAACCAATCAGGAGCTGGTCCATCCGCTCCCCTTCACCGTATCATCGGTACCCTTTTAAGGTAATCAAGACCGCTAAAGCCGCTGTATTGTGCCCGAACAGCCGCGCATCGTCACTTCGCGCAAACCTTTTGAGCCCTCTCTCCCATAAATAACCCCTTCCCCTGACACATCCTTTACATTCAATAATCTCCAAAAGGAGGTATTTCCGCAGTGAGTAACCCTAGTATCGTTCACACCAGTGATGCCACGTTCGACAAGGACGTTCTTAAGTCCGATAAGCCCGTATTGCTGGATTTTTGGGCTGAATGGTGCGGACCTTGCAAAATGATCGCGCCCATCCTCGATGAGATCGCCGACCAGTACAAAGACAAGATTCGGATCGCCAAGCTCAATATCGACGACAATCCGGCGACCCCGCCGAAATTCAATATCCGCGGCATACCGACGCTGATTTTGTTCAAGAACGGCAGCGTCGAGGCCCAGAAAGTGGGCGCCGTCACCAAATCGCAACTCGCGGCTTTCCTGGACAGCAACCTGTGAGAGGCTACCTAGGCAATCAATCCCGCGGTGGCGGCCAAGGCGGCGGGCAGCAGGGCGGCGGCCAGGGAGGCGGCGGGCGTTCCAATCGTTCCAATCGCGGTCCGCGCAACGACAATCGCAACGGCAATGTAAACGGCAACGGCGGCAGGCCCCCGCAGGAAGATTACGGCGATCTGCCCGAAGGCGGAGATGATCTCGAGATCATTGCGCCGACAGACCTGGCACGCAGCCGCAGCTCGATGAATCTGACGGAGCTCAAGAAGCGTCCGATCAGCGATCTCGTCAAGCTGGCGGAGACCATGGGTCTCGAAAACATGGGCCGCTCGCGCAAGCAGGACATCATCTTCGGTGTGCTCAAGGCACACGCGCGCAAAGGTGAAGACATTTATGGCGACGGCGTTCTGGAGATTCTGCAGGACGGGTTCGGTTTCCTGCGCTCTTCGGACTCGAGCTACCTCGCGGGCCCGGATGACATTTACGTGTCGCCCAGCCAGATCCGGCGCTTCAACTTACGTACCGGCGATTCGATATCCGGATTGATCCGACCGCCGAAAGACGGCGAGCGCTACTTTGCGTTGTTGAAGGTCGGCGAGATCAATTACGACTCTCCGGAGAGTTCTCGCGGCAAGGTCCTGTTCGAGAATCTCACTCCGCTGCATCCTACCGAGCGGCTGAAGCTGGAACGCGGCAATGGATCTACCGAGGATTTAACGGCTCGCGCCATCGACTTGGTCGCGCCCATCGGCAAGGGTCAGCGCGGTCTCATCGTATCGCCGCCCAAGGCCGGGAAGACCATGTTGCTGCAGAACATCGCGACTGCGATCACCGCGAATCATCCTGAGGTGTATCTCATCGTGCTGCTCATCGACGAGCGTCCGGAGGAAGTCACTGAGATGGCGCGCACCGTGAAGGGCGAAGTCGTTTCCTCGACTTTCGACGAACCGGCCAGCCGCCATGTGCAGGTCGCCGAGATGGTGATCGAAAAAGCCAAGCGCTTGGTCGAGCACAAGAAAGACGTGGTCATTCTGCTCGATTCCATCACCCGCTTGGCGCGCGCCTACAATACCGTGGTCCCGAGTTCCGGCAAAGTGTTGACCGGCGGCGTCGACGCGAACGCGTTGCAGCGGCCGAAGCGCTTCTTCGGCGCGGCACGCAACATCGAAGAGGGCGGCAGCCTGACGATTCTCGCCACCGCGCTGGTCGATACCGGCTCGAAGATGGACGACGTGATTTTCGAGGAGTTCAAGGGCACCGGCAACTCGGAAATCCATTTGGATCGCCGCATCGCCGAAAAGCGCACTTTTCCGTCGATCAACATAAATCGTTCCGGCACCCGCAAGGAAGAACTCATCACCGATCCTGCCGAGTTGTCCAAAATGTGGATTTTGCGCAAGCTGCTGCATCCCATGGATGAATTGGCGGCAATCGAATTCTTGCTGGACAAGATGAAAGACACCAAGACCAATGCGGATTTTTTTGACGCAATGAAACGCTAGGCAGGCGCAGCGCTCGATACAGCCTTCGGAGATCGTCATGCAATGGTGGGCGTGGATTGCGGTCGGCGCCATACTTTTGGGTTCAGAGTTGGCGTTTGTCGATGCTCAGTTTTACCTGGTGTTCATCGGGACATCCGCTCTGATCGTGGGGTTTTTGCGGGTCATCGATTTGGAGCCGGCAGCCTGGCTGCAATGGTGCATTTTCGCCGTGCTGGCCTTCGGTTCCATGGTCACGTTCCGGCGGCGAATTTACCAGCACATGCGCCGCAATCTGCCCATCATGAATCACGGCCCGGCGGGCGAATCGGTGGTGATGCCGGCTGCGCTCGCCCCGGGATGTACTTGCCGGCTCGAATTTCGCGGCAGTTCCTGGAGCGTCATCAACGCCGGCAGCTCGGTGATCGAAGAAGGCGCGCGCGCCCGCATCGATCGCGTCGATGGCCTTACTCTGGTCGTCCGCAACGACGCTTAAAGTTTACAGCAGGAGAACCCCTTGGATATTTCCTTAGGCTACGGCGCCATCGTGCTTGCGGTATTGGTGGTCGTATTGGTGGTCAAGACCGCGACCGTCGTTCCGCAGCAAAGTGCCTACGTGGTCGAATACCTGGGCAAGTACAGCCGCACGCTGCAAGCCGGCTTTCACATCCTGATTCCATTCGTCGAAAAAGTGGCCTACCGCCATAGCCTGAAGGAAATCGCAATCGATATCGCCGAACAGATCTGCATTACGCGCGACAACGTCCAGGTCGGCGTGGACGGCGTGCTCTACATGCAAGTACTCGATCCGCATCTCGCCTCGTACGGCATCACGAATTTCGGATTCGCCATCTCGCAGCTCGCGCAAACGACGCTGCGCAGCGAAATCGGCAAAATCGAGCTGGACCGCACGTTCGAGGCCCGAGGCACCATCAATGCCAATGTGGTCAGTGAGCTGGACAAGGCCTCGGCGCCGTGGGGCGTGAAGGTCTTGCGCTACGAAATAAAAAACATCACGCCGCCGAGGGACGTGCTGCAAGCGATGGAAAAGCAGATGCGCGCCGAACGCGAGAAGCGCGCGGTGGTGCTCACTTCCGAGGGCGAGCGCGACGCCAAGATCAATTCGGCCGAAGGCGACAAGCAGCGGGTGATCAAGCAATCGGAAGCCAACAAGCAGCAGCAAATCAACGAGGCCGAAGGCCAGGCTCAGGCGATTCTGGCGGTCGCGACCGCGACGGCCGAGGGTCTGCGGCAGGTCGGCATCGCGCTGTCCGACCGCGGCGGCATCGAAGCCATGCAGTTGCGCATCGGCGAAGAATACGTCAAGCAATTCGGCAAATTGGCGCAGGCGGGAACCACTCTGGTGGTGCCGGCAAATCTCACCGATCTGGCGTCCATCGTGACCATGGCCACCAGCATCGCGCGCAAGTCCGCCGCGGCACCGGCCGCTTGAGACGCATGCCGGAGACTCGGGAGGCCGCCAAGATCGGCTTTGCGGAGTTGGTCGTGCTCGCGGCGGCCATGATGTCCACCCAGGCGCTCGCCATCGATGCGATGCTGCCGGCGTTTCCCATCATCGTTCGCGCGCTGCACGTCGATGACGTGAATCACAGTCAGTGGATCATCACGGCGTATATGAGCGGCTTGGGCGTGGGACAGCTGTTTTGGGGAGTTTTCTCGGATCGGTTCGGCCGGCGGCCGGTGTTGATCGGCGGCCTCGGAATGTATGTGATTGCCGCGCTCCTCTGCGGATTCTCCGACAGCTTCCATGCCTTGCTCGCCTGGCGTTTCGTGCACGGCTTGGCCGCCGCCAGCGTCACGGTGACGCGCTCGGTCATTCGGGATTTGTATTCTGGGCGGCACATGGCCCGCGTCGTTTCTCTGACCTACGTGGTGTTTCTGATGGTGCCCATCATTGCACCCAGCATCGGGCAATTGATTTTACTAATGGTGCCGTGGCGCTACATTTTCATATTCGTCGGTGGATTCACGGCGCTGGTGTGGCTGTGGGCGCTGCTGCGGCTGCCGGAGACTCTGCACCCTGAATACCGCATGACCTTGTCCCGCACGCACATTTTGAACGCGGCGCGGCTGGTGCTCGGCAACCGAGTCTCCATCAGCTACACCTTGTGCATGGCCTTGATGTTTGCGTCGCTGTTGGCCTATGTCGCGATGGTGCCGCAAATTTTTGCAGAAGTGTTCCATAGGGTCAGGCTCATGCCGACCGTGTTCGCCTTATGCGCGGGGTCGATGGGCGTGGCGTCACTCTTCAATTCGCGCATCGTCGAGCGTCTGGGCATGCGGCGTATTTCGCAGACGGCATTGCTGTGCTTCATTCTCATATCTCTGACGCACGTCGCGGTCGCCGCGCGGGGCTTCGAATCCCTGTGGACCTTCGTCGCGCTGCAGGGGGCGACCATGGCCTGCTTCAGCTTGTCGGTATCGAACTTTGGCGCCATGGCGATGGAACCGATTGGCAGCGTGGCGGGCATTGGCGCTTCTTTGCAAGGATTCATCTCGACCTTCGGCGGCGCGCTCGGCGGCGCGCTGATCGGCCGGCAGTTCAATGGTACGACGGCGCCGCTCGCGGCGGGAGCGCTGGGATGCGGACTCGCGAGTCTGCTATGCGTTCTGTTCGCGGAAAAAGGCCGGCTGTTCAGAGGGCACCACTCGCAGTGAATCCACTGTATTCAGATGTGGCCTGCATGAAAAAAATCATCGAGTTCCCGCCCCGAAGCACCATCCGCGAAGCCGTCGAAAATTCCTTGCTCGGCGATCATTTTAGCAGCGCGCACGAACCCGCCCCAAGCCGATCGGGCCAGCGCTCCGCCGACGCTCACTCGTCTGACGCCCAAATTTTCGATTTGCTTCAAGGTAAGTCCACCCGGCCAACCCACGAGCAAATTCACGGGTTTCGGTGCGACGCCGGTGACGACCGCCCGGATCTGCTCGGCCGTGCGAATTCCCGGTGCATACAAACAATCGGCGCCAGCATTGGCATAGGCTTTGAGCCGGGCGATGGTCTCATCGATGTCGTGGCGGCCGAAGAGAAAACATTCGGCGCGGGCTACCAACAGGGTATCGCCTCCCGCCTTGTCGATGGCGTTGCGCGCGGCGCGCAGCCTTTCGACCGCAGTGTCGAGTTTGAACAGGGGCTGAGACGTGCTGCCGGTGGAATCCTCGATCGATAAGCCGGCGACTCCGCTTTCGGCGGCGAGGCGGACGCTCTCGCCGACACCGGCCGAATCGGGCGCGAAGCCATGCTCGAAGTCAGCGTTGATGGGCAAATCCGTCGCCTCGACCATTTCCGCAAGATGATCGAGCACGCGATCGCGCGACATTCCGCCGTCCGCGTGGCCGTGCGACCAAGCGAATCCGGAACTCGTGGTAGCCAACGCCTTGAATCCCAGACCCTGAAGATAGCGGGCGCTCCCCACGTCCCAGGGATTCGGCATGACGAAGCAACCCGCCTCGTGCAAGCGGTGAAAGGCGCGGCGTTTATCGGCAATGCTGGGCCTAACATGCGGCATGTATTTCCCCTTGCGCGCCTTCCCGTGCCATCGCCCGATAGCCGACATCGCGCCGATATTGCACCAGGTTCCAATGTATGGCGTGCACCAGGTCGTAGGCCTGCGCCCGTGCTTGGGCGACGGTGTCGCCCAAGC
>JALYIW010000075.1 GCA_030775625.1 Pseudomonadota bacterium
GGAAAAGTTTCTCACGGACTTCGGCATGCACAAAGTCGCCCACACCGGCAGCGCGCTATACATGCGCGGTGCCGGAGGCCAGCCGGTCCTGCACATCAGCGAGTTGCAGAGGCCCTCGTTCTCTCCCGGTATAGGCCTGATTGCGGCATCGCTCGATGATTTGACAGCCGTCTCGGCGGCTGGAGGCAGCCCTGTGATTGACAATACGGAGCCTGGCGGTGGCAAGGTGGTCCGGCTCATTGATCCGAATGGGTATCGAGTGGATGTTTTATATCGTCAGCCGGTCACACCGTTGCCGATGAGGGCCCCGATAGCCTCGAATAACGGTTCCGAGCGCGCTAAGTTTCAGCGCCGAAACACCAAAATTCGTACGCAAGTGGGACCCTCTACCGTCATGCGTTTGGGCCACGTGGTGGTCAAAGTGCCGGACGTCAACGTGGCATCCGACTGGTACTGCAAGATGTTTGGATTCAAGGTGTCGGATAGCGTGCATGTTCCGGGCAATCCGGACAAACTGGGGTTTGCTTTTCTGCATTGCGGACTCGGACAGCGCTTCGTCGATCATCACACCGTCGCCTTCCTCGGAGTTCCGATGAAGGGGATAGACCACAGCGCATTCGAGGTGATCGATGTGGATGATCTAATGCTGGGCCACGCGTATCTTGCCAAGGGCGGGTATCCTCATGCCTATGGGGTTGGCAGGCACGTGGCCGGAAGCCAAATCTTCGATTATTGGCGCGATACCGGCGGCAGCAAGATCGAACACTGGGCTGATGGTGACCATGTCAACGATGACTATGAGTCTACGCACTTGCCGATGGGCGCAGTCGCGATGGCTACGTGGGGTCCGGAAATCTCCCCGGAGTTTTATAAGTGAGGGCACGCTGCTCGCCACGTATTGAAGCGTGACTGGGCGGGCCCGCGTGACTGTCATCGGCACTTCCGGCTGCACGATGGCATACTCTCGGGAATGCCATCCCGTCGAAAAAACGAGCGCGCTGCGCGTGAGTGCCTATCGCACGAGGATTGGGTGGCAGGTGCGATCAATTTCCTCACGGATCATGGCGTGGATTCGTTGCGGTTGGACAGGCTGGCTCAGCGGCTCGGTGTCACCAAAGGCAGCTTTTATTGGCACTTTGAGTCGCGAGAGGAATTGCTTGAGGTCATACTTAGGCGGTGGCGGGAGGGCCTATCCATCGAGGTCGCCGGCCTGTTGGGCAAACGTGAGGGCAAACCGCTCGATCGACTGCGCCAGCTCATGACACTGGCGTTTGCCGACAGACCCGACGTCCCGGGAGGTCCGCTTGAGATGACGCTTCGAGGTTGGGCACGCAGTAATGCGCGAGTTCGTGAAATCATTCGCCACGCCGATGCCTCGCGGATTGCCAATATCCAGTCCCTATACTTAGAGGCTGGGATTAACCGGGAGCGTGCCTCAGCGTACGCCGTAATCCATGTGACGTTCGTGACTGCGAGCCGAATGATGCTGGCACATGCCAGTCGCGCACAACTCGATCGATCACGCGATATCGGCATCCGCTACTTAATTGACAGGCTCGATAGCGATTTGATTCGGCCACCGGCTCCAGCGTGATTGCCAAAATCAGGGCCGGTAGGCGCTGGGGGCCTTGCGTGGGACTCCGGCTTCGGCGACCCCCCGCGCTTGCGTGCTGTGTCTTTTAGTGACGAATTTTCATCTTCACGCATGCGCTAAATCCGCCGTCGGCGGCCCGGGGATGAAATCAGGTTGGTTGATCATAGGAAAAAAATTGATCGGATGTGGCTCTCGGTCATGGCGGCCCGCCAGGGCGCTGCGCTGGATCGGTTGCGTATGTTAGCTGCGCACACTGTTGGGTCTGCAGTCTGGCATTCAGCGTAGTCGATATGGTTGATGCACAGCGAAGCACAACGTCAATCAGCTTCGGGTCCGGGTTATCGCCGATCTGACGCGCGGTGCCAATCACACCGACGATTGCCACCAGATTGAGGTTGCTATCTAAGATAGCCGCCGCAAGGCCATTGACACCAACTTCGGATTCGCTTTGCGAATGGTCATAGCGTCTATCCCGTACGCGAAGCAACCTGCGGAGAAGTTGCACGCGCGTGAATCGGGGCAAAAATTCCGTTCTCGGGTACGGCGCACGCAGTATCCGCGCCTGCTCCTCCTTGGCTGCAAACGCCAGCATCACGCGTCCCATAGAGGAGCTGCGCGCAGGCAAACGCAAGCCTTTTTGCGCGGTGACGGCGATCAGGCTTTCGCTGTCAAGCGTTTGGGAGACGATAATCATCTCCGTCGCGCTGTCCGAGGAGTACCGTCAAATGGGTAGCGTCGCGCAGCCGCCGCATTGCAGGTGCCGCGATGTCAGCGACTTCAAACTGAGAGGCGGCTGCTTGGCCGAGTTCGAATAACACCCAGCCAAGTCGATATCGTTCATCGCTATCGCTTTGCGCCAAGATGCCGGCGTCGCGCAGCGTTTGTAAATGGCGGTGAATGCGTGCCTTGCTTTCGCCGACGCGCCGCGCGATATCAGTTACCCCAATCGCGCTTCCGGCATGAGCCATTTCCGTCAGTAACCGGATGGTCATTGACAGGGACTTGATGCGGCTCCCGGCACTGAGTTGCTTGCCTTGAGGCGCAATGAGCGCCTTTGATGCAATTTCCTGAGTGGCGTTGTCCGGTTTCACCTTCGATGAGAGTGCTTTTCGGTTTCGCGGCAATTATATTTCCTACAACGAGCTCACAGAGATGAGTCTGACTCGCAGAATATACGGCAACCGGGCGAACGGCGGCTAGCATGCGGGCGCCCGCGGCCAAAACAACCCGAAACTCGGGCCGAAGGACGGTGCCCCCACTTACCGTCGAATCGCGGGGGGGGGCCGACCGATGGGATGCCGCCCCGTAGGCCCGACTCTGAACTTCCCTCCGATCTGGCCGGTCTTGAGTGGGGAGCCAATAACGCCGCCAAGGACCTTGAATCACCTTCGAAAAACGCGGACAGGCCAATGATCTCCGGTAAAATATGCTGCCCAAGGTAGCGATTCGCGGCGACGACACATTTCAAACGGCCGGGACATGAAGCACACTCACGAAGGTCATGGCAACCACGGTAGCTCCGCCGCTTTCCAAAGTGAAGAGCGTTATCGTTTGCTGATCGATTCGATCACTGATTATGCCATTTACATGCTCGACACAAACGGTATCGTCACGAGTTGGAATACCGGCGCGCATCGCTTAAAAGGATACGAGGCTTCGGAAATCATCGGACAGCACTTTTCGCGCTTTTATACCGACGACGACAAAAAAAAGGGCCTGCCCGCGCTGGCGTTAAAAGCCGCACGAGAGAATCAGAGCTTCGAAGGAGAAGGCTGGCGCGTGCGCAAAGACGGAAGCCGTCTCTGGGTCAACATGGTCATTGATCCAATCATTGGTGCCGACGGTAATCTGGTCGGCTACGCGAAAATTACCCGCGATCTGACGGAACGAAAAAGCGCGGAAGACACGCTGCGCAAAAGTGAGGAGCAGTTCCGGCTTCTGGTCCAAAGCGTTACCGACTACGCGATTTACATGCTCTCACCATCGGGAATCATCACGAATTGGAACGCAGGCGCCGAACGCATCAAGGGCTACAAGCCGTCGGAAATCATCGGTCAACATTTCTCCAAGTTCTACGGCCCGGAGGATGCCGCAGCCGGCATCCCGCAATTGGGGCTAGATACGGCGCAACGCGAAGGCCGGTTTGAGAAGGAAGGCTGGCGCTATCGCAAGGACGGTACAAAATTCTGGGCCAATGTGGTCATCGATGCCATTCGGACGCCCGAGGGTAAACTGATCGGCTTCGCCAAAATCACCCGTGACATGACGGAGCGAAAGCAGGCCCAAGAAAATTTGGAACGAGCGCGTGAGGCGATGGTTCAATCGCAGAAGATGGATGCCCTCGGTCAGCTGACGGGCGGGGTTGCGCACGACTTCAACAATTTGCTGATGGCGGTCCTGGGTAGTCTCGAATTGATCAAAAAGCGTTTACCCGAAGATCCCAAACTCAAATTATTGCTCAACAATGCCTTTGAAGGGGCGCGTCGCGGCGTCAGCCTGTCACAGCGCATGCTCTCATTCGCACGGCGCCAGGAGCTTTCCTTGACGGCGGTTGATGTCAAGTCCCTGGTATCGGGAATGTCTGAGATGCTCGTTCGCTCCTTAGGGCCCATGATAACGATCGAGACGGATATTCCGGAAACCTTGCCCCCCATCAAGGTCGACGCCAACCAATTGGAAACGGCACTCTTAAATCTGGCGGTGAACTCGCGGGATGCCATGCCGGGAGGCGGGGCGATCAAGATCTCCGCGCGTCTGGTGTCGACACCCCCAAACATTGGCACCAAGGCGCTCAATGGCGAATGTATCGTACTGACGGTGCGCGATACCGGTGAGGGCATGGACCCCGATACCCTATCACGCTCCCTGGAGCCTTTTTTTACCACCAAGGAGGTTGGCAAAGGCACAGGCCTGGGCTTGTCCATGGTACATGGCATCACCGAGCAGGTAGGCGGTCGCCTGCACATCGAGAGTCACAAAGGCAGGGGTACATCCGTTGAGCTGTGGCTACCCCTGGCTCACGGGGAGATATTGGCGTCTGTCGCCGCAGCAGAGGTAAAGATTGCAAAGCCGGATCGGAAATCTCTCGTGATCGTCATCGTCGACGATGACCAACTGGTTTTGACCAATACCAAGGCGATGCTCGAGGACTTCGGGCACACGGTGGTCGATGCGATCTCAGGGGCGGCTGCCCTCGATGTAATTCGCCAAACGCCTCACGTTGATCTTGTGATCACGGACCAGGCCATGCCGCAGATGACCGGTACGCAGCTTGCCGCCGCGATCAAAGTTGACTGGCCGAATCTGCCAATATTGCTGGTGAGCGGTTATGCGGAATTGCCGTCAAAGACCCCTTTTGCATTACACAAACTGGCCAAGCCATTTTCCTTGGACGACCTCGAGGACGCTGTAGTCAGGGCGATAGGGGGGACGGTAGGCCCAGATAAATTCGATTCGAGTTATCGTCGGTGAGTAACAACTGTGGTCTGTTGCTCGTTGATTGCACTGAGTACTTCTAGTGTAGGGTAATAAAGCCATATTTTTTGAACACCACATCGCCGATCGGCCCTCGGACATAGTCTAAAAACTGCGCGCCATCCACCTTGGCCATCGTCGTCAGCGCAATCGGGTAGGTAATGGGCGCATGGCTATCGTTGGGGAACACATCGACCACGCGCACTTGCGGATCGATGAGAGCGTCGGTTTCGTACACGATGCCGAGCGGCGCCTCGCCACGATCAACAAACGCCAGCGCCGAGCGTACGTTCTCGGCTCGCACCAGACGATCCTGTACGGCATTCCAAACGCCGAGATTATTGAGCGCTTCGCGTGCATAACGGCCGGCCGGCACGGAATCCGGATCGCCAGTGGCCAAATGGCCTGCGCCCAAGGCCGCGCCAAGCGCAAACAAGGGCTCTATTTTGAGCTTTATTTTGCTGTCGGCTGGTGCAATCAACACTAATCGATTGCCCACAACATCGTGTCGAGTCGCGATCTGAATCAATTTCCGGGTTTGCAAGTAGTCCATCCAGGCGATATCCGCAGAAAAAAATACGTCGGCGGGCGCGCCGTTTTCGATTTGTTTGGCGAGTGCCGAACTCGCCGCGAAAGAGAACTTGATTGGAATCGCGGACTCTTGGGTGAAGCGGTCCCCCAATTCTTGCAACACATTGGTCAAGGACGCGGCCGCGAACACCACCACAGGGGGTTTATCGACACCGGCCGCGGCAATTGGCAAGCTGAGCACGAGCAGCCATATCGTCACCCAAGAACGCAGCAGTTTTCGCATCAGAGCTTCCAAGTACGGCGTAATATTCGATTATACATAGCGCCGCGGAGAGGTGCCCGAAAATCGCTCATGATCGTCACTTGACCGATCGCAGGCCGTACTAGACCAAAGCTCTTCGCTGCACCTTCGTATTGCGCTGCGAGATTATGGTAGCGCAGGTTCGCATCTTCGCCAGCACCTCGGTCAACCGCTGCTGATTCAGTCGATCTGCAAGCGCCGCCATGCTGATCGCGGCGATCATGCACCCATCAGCATCACGAAGAGGCACGGCAATGGCGCTGGTGCCCGGCATCACGCCTTCCACCGCATGCACATACTCTTCGGCCCGCGCACTTCGCACCAGCTTCCGCACCTGCGCGGGCGTGCGGCCCAGCCGCACGAGCCGCGATGCGTTGGTTCGAGTGAGCGAACGCGCAAGATCCCATTCAAGCCCGGCAAGCAACACCATGCCGGACACACTGAGGCCCAGCGGCCGCCGTACACCGACATCGATCGAAAGCACTTGAATTCCGTGGTTTCCGAGATAACGAGCGATACACACGGAATCCGCCCCGTGGCGAACGCTCAAGAAGATCGTGTCGCCGACCTCGTCGGCAAGCGCGCGCAGATAGGGCTCCGCGATGGCTCGAATAGGCAGGCCCGCACCGCGCGCCAATCCCAGGAGCGGCAGCTCGCTGCCGATACGGTAACGATGTGTCCGAGCAATCTGCTCGACGACGGTTTCATCGATCAAGACTTTGAGCAGACGGTGCGTAGTAGGGCGGCTCAGGCCCGACATCGCCACGATATCGGTGAGGCGTATGCCGTGTTCTTGCGCGGTGGCGACCAGGCGCAGTACGGCAAGGGCGCGACGCACCGTCTGCCCACCGCTGATGGCGGCGATGCGAGTCGCTTTTTTTCGCGCTGGTGGGCTTTTCACGATGCCTCTGAAGGGTTCTTGAGTAGCGATTTTTCGGTCTGTGCAATCGCTTTCAAGGTGACGATCCGCCCTAGCGTGCCGTAGTTCGGCCCGGCCAATCGACACACCGGGCGAAGCTCGCCGGTGTCGATCTTGCCGACGCGCACCAGCCCCTCCCGAATGTGAAACACCAATACCTCACCCACCATGAATTCCGAGCCCGTGTCGCCGAACGGAGTGATGCTGTGCAGCTTGCATTCCATGGCGATGGGTGGTGCCAAGAGTCGCGGCACCGAAACGCGTTCGCTGGCAGTGACGTTGAGCTGCAAAAGCTCCACCTCGCTGATATGCGCCGGATGCTCCACCGCGCTGTCGTGAATCAGTTCCAATTGCGTGTCGTCGCCAATATGCATCACGTACTCGCCCGTCGAGCGAATATTTCGGCCGGTATCCTTGCGGATCCCGGCCTTGCGCCCGACGTTGATGCCTAGTATCGAAGGGCGCGAGGTTGAGTACGCCCTCGGGAGAGCGAGTCACTACCCAGGCGATCGGACGCGGCACCACCACACCGGTGATCAGTTTGTAAGTTTCTTGCGAGTTCAAGTCGTGGGCGAAGAGTTTCATGGGTTCACAAGTCCAATATTGTTAGCGATGAATCGACCGAACGGTTCGAAGTTCCTTGAGGCATACTCAGCATGGTAAGTCTCCACATATTGGACTTTTTGTAGAAATTCCCGTTGCCCGAGCTCGGATCGAAATTTATAGTTCTTGCGCCAACGGGGGCCGGCGAGCGCGCGGCGTTTTATCATCCCCGGTCATTCAACATCCGCACAGGAGAATAGGTCGATGTCCGCAGTCACCGAACTCGGCTATATCGCCATCGGGGTCAGTGATCTCGCCGCTTGGAAGGAATTTGCCGCGCAAGTCATCGGCATGGAAGTCGTGCCGGGCGATGCGCCGAAGTCATGCTATCTTCGCATGGATTATTGGCACTATCGAATCCGCGTCGAGGAAGACGGCACCGATGACATTCGTGCGGCCGGTTGGCGCGTCGCCGATATCGAGGATCTTGATCGCCTCGAACGCCGGGTGCGCGAGGCGAGTATTCCCTGCAAGCGTGCGTCCGATCAGGAGTCCTTCGATCACGGCGTCCTCGGCCTGCTCACGTTGTCGGACCCCGCTGGCATGCCGTTGGAAATCTTCTATGGTCCGCGAGTCGAACCCGGCATTCCCGTGTATCCGGGGCGGCGCATGCACGGCCGCTTCGTCACAGACGGCGGGGGCTTTGGCCACTTGGTTTGTCGGCAACCCGACCTCAAAAAATCCGAGTACTTCTACAAACATTGTCTGGGCATGAAGGGGTCCATCGGCAGCCAAAGTCTAGTCAACGGCAAGCGGCGAACCGCCGTGTTCATGAACTGCAATAGCCGGCAGCATTCCCTGGCTTTCATCGAAATGTCGGGCGGCAAACTTCTCAATCATTTGATGACTGAAGTGTCGTGCATTGAAGATGTCGGGTTGAGCTACGACATCGTCAAGGCGAGAAAAATACCGGTCGTCACGGAATTGGGCCAGCATAACAACGACAGGGCGCTGTCGTTTTATTGTCGAACGCCGTCCGGCTGGAGCTGGGAGGTGGGTGCCGGAGTGATCGTGCCTTCCGCGCAGGCGGAATTCGCGACCCGCGATGTGTGGGGCCACCAGCGCATTCCGATGCCGGGATCGAATTGAACCGGCCATGAACAAGACCGAAGGCTCTCATAACCCGGCCTGGTCAGCCGTGGTGGCCGCACAGTTGCGTGAGACCGCCGCGTTCGGCGCTGAATTCGGCGCCGACGTCGCACTCAAGCGCCGCCGGTTGCCGCCTGAGCTTCACTGTCCGCCCTGCACTATTGCGACCTACGAAAGTTGGCCTGACAGTGCCGCTCGAACTCACAAGCGCCGTCCGATGAGGACAGAGATCGCGGTATTTTAGTCAAGAATCTTGACAACTTCCGACTGAGGGTTGTAGGCTGGATGAAACAAAGATAACCGGGAGGCCACTGATGAGTGAGGAGACCACTAGCGCACCAATGGTGCCTGCCGAATTCAATCTCCTGGAGATCGAGACTTTCGCGAAGGGACATCCCTGGGCCCTGTACGATGAGATGCAGCGCAAAGGCCGCATTCTCCGTCACCCCGGAGGCGGCGACATCGGCGATTTCTGGGTGGCGACGCACCACGAAGACATTCGGGCGATAAGCCACAACACGGAGCAGTTCT
>JALYIW010000076.1 GCA_030775625.1 Pseudomonadota bacterium
ATGCTGTACGGCGTACTGACGCCGGACAGCGGCAAGGCCAGCATCGACGGAATCGACATTCTCGGCGAGACGTCCAGGGCGCGGGCGCATTTGGGTGTGATGCCGCACGCCGCCGGCCTTTATGGCAATCTTACGGCGCGCGAGAACATTCAGTATTTCGGATCCTTGCAGGGTGTGGGCAGCCATCTCTTGAGGGCGCGGATCACCGATCTCGGCGGCGCGCTGGGCATGGAGAGTTTTCTCGATAGACGCTCCAAGGGCTTTTCGCAGGGACAGCGCATCAAGGTCGCCCTGGCGCGCGCGCTGGTTCACGATCCGGGAAATATCGTGCTCGACGAACCCACCAATGGACTCGACGTCATGGCGATTCGCAATCTGCGCGAAATGCTGCTGGCCTTGAAGGCCCAGGGTCGCTGCGTGCTGTTCTCCTCGCATGTCATGCAGGAGGTCGCGGCGCTCTGCGATCGGGTGGTGATCATCGGCCATGGTCGAGTGCTGGCGGACGCGACCGTGGCATCCATCCGCGAGCGCAGCGGCGCCGCGTCGCTGGAGGATGCGTTTTTGCAAATCCTCGGCGACAGTGAAGGGGTGAGCTAAAATGCGCGCGCTGTTCACGGTTTTCACCAAGGAATTCCTCGAGAATCTGCGCGATCGGCGCACGCTGGCGTCGGCCTTGTTATTCGGGCCGTTGTTCGGGCCGCTGTTGTTCGGCCTGATGGTGTCGCGGATGCTCAACCAAACTGTCCTCGAGTCGGACGAGCCGCTGCGGATGAGCATTTCGGGCAGCGAACGCGCGCCGGGCCTCACCAGCTACCTTGAAGCACAGGGCGTCAAATTGAGTAAGGGAAGCTTGTCGGAGGACGCGGCTCGCGCGGCGGTGCGCGGCGGCGGCACACAAATCGTGCTCATTGTTCCGGAGGAATATCCCGCACGATTCATCGCGGCCATGCCGGCGCCGCTGCTGTTGGTCGCGGATAGCGCGGATTCGCAAGCGCGCAAGAGCGCCGACCGCGCCAGAATCATTCTCGGCGGTTATGGAAGCAGCATCGCCCAATTGCGCTTGCAAGCAAGGGGCGTGAATCCTCTTTTGACCCTGCCGGTGGCGGTCAACGAAGTGGACGTCGCGACGCCGACCGGGCGGGCCGTAGTGGTGCTGGGTTTCATGACCTATTTCGTGCTGTTTGCGGTCTTGATGGGCGGCTTGTATTTGGCGATTGATTCGACCGCGGGTGAACGGGAGAGGGGATCGCTGGAGGCCTTGCTGAGTTTGCCGGTCGCGCGCTCGAGCCTGGTGGGAGGGAAGATTCTGGCCACCTGTGCCTTCATGTGCCTCTCATTGGCGCTGAGTCTCGGCGCTTTCGTCTGTGTATTTCGCTTCGTACCGCTGGAAAGACTGGGCATGAGCGCCAATCTGGGGGCGGCCACGGCGCTGAGGTTCTTTGCAATCTGCCTGCCGTTCGTTCCCCTGGGCGCGGCGCTCATGACCTTCGTGGCCTCATTCACCCGCACCTACCGTGAGGCACAGACCTATCTTGCCACCGTGCTGCTGGTGCCGACACTGCCCATCGCATTCGCCAGCATCTACTCACTGAAAACCAAGAGTTCTCTGATGTTTATCCCTTCCCTGAGCCAGCATTTATTGATGACCAGCGTGCTCAAGGACGAGCCCATCGCGCAGCTCGACGTGTGGGTGTCGGCGGTGGCATCCCTGGGAATCGCCCTGGTTTTGATGATTTTGACCGCCCGGCATTGGCGCCGCGAGACCATGCTCGGATAACGACTTAGCCGGTTAACGCCGACACAAATAGGGGCAATCCGTATGGCCGTTTAGCCTTCGAACCTGTATAACGTTCGGCGGAGTTCATCGCATCGATCCGGGGGGAAGCTGGCATGATCGACTCAGCATCGTCCAAAAGGACGAATGTCGCCGCGTTTTTGATGATTTTGGCATTGTCTGCAGTGACCATGCTGTGGATGTTCTGGCATTTCCCGGTGGCCACTGCCGCCGTGACGGTTGGCGTGCTCGCCGTTCTGGGAGTTTCCGCCCGGCTCGCACGATCGACGGATACCGACCTGTCCGATCTGGAGCGGGCGAAACCGCACTAGCAAACGGCCGCGCGACGCTATTTGCCGATACAAAAACTGCCGAAGATCTCCGCCAGCAAATCCTCACTGGTGAATTCGCCGGTAATTTCACCCAAGGCTTGCTGCGCCAAGCGCAAATCCTCGGCGAATAGCTCGAACGCCTTGGTGTTCATCACTACGTCGGCGGCACTCTGCACATGCTGTCGCGCCCGCTTCAGCGCATCGAGATGGCGGCGCCGCGCGGCAAAGGCGCCGGACTCGGTATCTTGGTATCCCGCAGTCGCTTTGAGGTGAGCACGCAGTAGGTCCATCCCCGCGCCTGTTTTGGCGCTGACGAACACCCGAGGCGGTGTGGCCGAGTCATCGATGTGTGCGGCCCCGTCGATCAAATCAATTTTGTTCAATACCACGGTGACCGGTACCCCGGTGGGCACTTGTTCCAATTCGCCCAGCCACGGGTGCGGGTCGATATTGCCAGGTGCGCTCGCATCCACGATGAAGAGCACGAGGTCAGCGCGCGTGATTTCGCTTCTGGCACGCCGTACGCCCTCCGCCTCGATTGCATCGACGGCTGATCGCAAACCTGCGGTATCCACCATGTTCAATGGCAAGCCGTCGAGGTGAACCTGGTGGCGCAACAAATCGCGGGTGGTGCCGGGTATGTCGGTCACTATGGCCACTTCGTCGCCCGCCATTAGGTTCATGAGGCTGGATTTGCCGGCGTTCGGCTTCCCGGCAATGACGACGTTGAAGCCCTCGCGCAGCAGCGCGCCCTGACGCGCGGCCGCGGCAATTTCCGCAAAGCCCTCGAAAATGAGCGCCAGCCGGCCAGACAGTGCCGTATCGGAGAGAAAGTCGAGTTCTTCGTCGGGAAAGTCGATGGCGGCCTCGACATAGGCGCGCAGCTCGGTAATCCGCGATTGCAGTTCGTTGACGCGTGCGGAGAATTCTCCTCGCATGGAGCGAACCGCTGCGCGTGCCGCCGCTGTGGTGCCGGCGTCGATCAGGTCGGCGATGGCCTCGGCCTGAGCCATGTCCATTTTGCCGTTCAAAAAAGCGCGCTCGCTGAATTCGCCCGGGCGTGCCATTCGGCAGCCGAGGGCGAGCAGCCGCGTCACGAGCACATCGAGAATGAGCACGCCGCCGTGGCCCTGAAGTTCCAAGACGTCTTCGCCGGTGTACGAGGCGGGCGCGGGAAAGTACAGCGCGATACCTTCGTCCAGGCTGTCGCCATCGGCATCGAGAAAGCGCGACAGGCGCGCCGAGCGAGGCGCGGGAACGGCACCGAGAATGGCGGCCGAGATGTGCCTGACTTTGGGGCCCGACACCCGAATGATGCCTACGGCACCGCGACCGGGGGCGCTGGCGATCGCGACAATGGTATCCGGCGAGGTCACGACGCCAGCGTTGCCGCCTAGCGGGATTCCGAGCGCTGCTTGCTCGCCTCGGCTTCGACCACTTGATTGACCCGCCACTGCTGCGCAATCGTCAGCAGGGTATTGGTCAACCAGTAGAGCACCAAGCCGCAGGGAAACCACGCCATCATGCCGGTCATGACCAGGGGCATGAACTGCATGATCTTCGCCTGAGTCGGATCGGGCGGCGCCGGATTCAATTTGAACTGCGCGAACATCGCGCCGCCCATCAACAGCGGCAATACGAAGTACGGGTCGCGCGAGGACAGGTCATTGATCCACAGTAAAAAGGGCACCTGGCGCATTTCCACGCTCTCCAGCAGCACACGGTAGAACGAGATGAAAAAAGGGATCTGTACCAGCATCGGCAGGCATCCCGCCAAGGGATTGATTTTTTCCTTCTTGTACAGCTCCATCATGGCGCGGCCCAATTTTTCGCGATCGTCCTTGAAGGTGTCTTGAATTTGCTTCATGCGCGGCGCCACGGTGCGCATTTTCGCCATGGAGCGCCCGCTGGCCTGACTCAAGGGATAGAACAGCAGCTTGATGAGGGCCGTGACGATGATGATGGACCAGCCCCAGTTGCCGATGAGTCCGTGCACCCAGTTCAAGGTGGCGAACAGCGGCTGAGCGAGCACGGTCAGAATGCCGAAGTCGACGGTGCGCTCCAGGCGCGGACCGGTGGCCGCGAGCTGAGATTGCAATTTTGGTCCGACGAATAATTTCTCGGCGAATTGTGCCGTGGCGCCGGCGGCCACTTCGGTAGTCGGACCGGTCGCGCTGAGGAGCGACTCCTGGCCCTTGACCTGCAGCTGGTACTTGTAGGGTTGATCCGGCGTCGGCACGATGGCGCAGACGAATTGATGTTGCAGGGACGCCAACCAACCATTGGTAATGGTGTCGGAGAACTTGCTGTCGGTATCATTCTCGACGTTCAGATCGTGGGACTTGGTGCCGTCGTAAACCGCCGGACCCTTGAAGGAATAGGTTTCGACATTGAAATAGGAACGCGAGGCGTGCTCCCAGTGACGCAGGATTTGCGAGTACGGAACCAGCTTGCGCGGCGTGGCACCGGCATTCTGAACGTCGTAGATCAAATCGACGGCATACATGCCGCGCTTGAACACGAAGGTTTTGCTGACGTTTAGGCCCTGGCCATCGGTCCAGGTCAGCGGCACACGCAGCTCTAGGGCGCCGGCGCCGAGTACGAAGGATTTTTGCGGGGAGGTCCAGGTCGCCAGATGCGTCGGAGCGGCTTCCCCCGCGCCGCCGGCCAAACCGGTTTGCAGCACATACAAATCCGCGGGCGGTTCGCGGCTCAGCAGGCGGACGGGAATGTTGGGAGAGTCCTTGCGCTGCGGATATTCGCGCAGATCCGCTTGATCGAGTTCGCCGCCTTTCAAATTGATCATGATTTCGAGCACATCGGTCGTGACGCGCACGCTTGCCGGCGCGGCCGCTTCCGGCAGGGGCGGTGCGGCGGCCGAAGTGCCGGCGGCGGGTGACGCTGTGTTCGAGGCCGCCGATGTGGCTGCCGCAATCACAGGCTGCGTCGTCCCCAAGGTGGCCGGTGGCGCGGCTGGAGGCGTGGTGACGCTTGTCGCTTGCGGTACGGCGTCGCCCAAAGTATCGCTGTGAGCGGCGGTTCCGCTCAGGGATGGAGCTACGGCCGCGGGCGGCGCCTGGTAGTCGTGCATCCACAGTTCGTAGTTCATATACAGAATTGCAGCCAGGGCAATCCAGAGAAGCATGCGGATATTAGGCATTGATCAATCTCTCGTGCGCACAGGGTCGTAGCCGCCCTCTGCAAAAGGATGGCAGCGCAGGAGCCGACGCAGACCGAGCCCTACCCCACGCCACACTCCGTATCGCTCGATCGCGGTATGGGCGTAGCAGGAGCAACTCGGATAAAAACGACAACGCGGCCCGAGCAGAGGACTCAAGGCGAGCTGGTAGCCGCGAATGGTCCAGAGAAAAATGTTCTTGGGTTTCAGCATCGCTGCGTTATCGCCTTCCAATGCTTGTCCAGGCTCGCGCGTAAGTCGCTCATTTTGGCGACGCGCGCCGCTTCACGGGCGGAAACGGTGACATCGACCGGCGGCAGTGAATGTTGGTTCAAACGAAAGGACTCTCGGGTCAGGCGCTTGATGCGATTGCGGGCCACCGCCGTGCCAAAGGTGCGCGTCGCAATGGCCAAACCCAATCGCGGACAGGTTTCATGATTGGCCAGAACCGATAAACTAAAATAAAGATCGGAAAATTTTTTGCCGCGCAGTCTCACCGTGCGAAATTCGGCCGGCTGATGCAAACGCTTGCGCGGCTCGAATGTCAGTTTACGAATCGTTAGACAGCCCTGAAATGGCGTCAGGGACAGAGGCGCTTGCGGCCCTTGGCGCGGCGGCGGGCGAGCAAGCGGCGACCGCTCTTCGTGGCCATACGTGCGCGAAAACCGTGAGTGCGGGCACGATGTAAATTACTGGGGTTGAAAGTACGTTTCATAGCGGCGCAACTTGGGCGAAAACCACGGGATAAATCAATGAGCTGGGAGATTTACGAAAGGCGGCAAGGGTACTGAGCGGGCATGGATGTGTCAATAGACGCCTATTCAAGTTGGAGCTAGACTCCCTGCCCTTTCGTTTACTATGCCCGCCGCCTTAATTGAGGAGAGCGCTCTTGCCGGAGTCGCTATGGAATCGCTGTCTGCGAGTGCTCGAGAGCGAACTCCCGGAGCAGCAGTTCAACACGTGGGTGCGGCCCCTTCAGGCAATCGAGCGCCAGGGCGAGCTTAAGCTGTTGGCGCCAAATCGGTATGTGATCGAGTGGTTGGATCAGAACTCGCTGCCCCGCATCAAAGAGCTCATCGACGGCTTCGCCGATGGTCCGGCTCCGGATCTGGTTTTGGACGTCGGCACGAGGGCCGGGACCATGAATCATTCCGCAGCCTTCAACGCAAACCTCCAGGCTGAGAACAGCGTGGCTGCGCGGGCACGCAAGCTGGTGCCCAACGTCCTGGGCGGACGGATCAATCCCGACTTTACATTCGATGGTTTCGTCGAGGGAAAGAGCAATCAGCTTGCCAAGGCGGCGGCCATTCAAGTCGCCGGCAATCCCGGGAAAGCTTACAACCCGTTGTTCATCTACGGCGGCGTCGGCTTGGGCAAGACCCATTTGATGCACGCCGTCGCCAACAAGCTCAAAGAACGCAATCCCGATGCGCGGCTGGCTTACGTTCACAGCGAGAGATTCGTCGGCGACATGGTCAAGGCGCTGCAGCACAATACCATCAACGACTTCAAATCGGCCTATCGCTCGCTCGACGCCTTGATGATAGACGATATCCAGTTTTTCGCGGGCAAAGAACGCTCCCAGGAAGAGTTCTTTCATACCTTCAACGCGCTGTTGGAGAGTCAACAGCAGGTGATCCTCACCTGCGATCGATATCCCAAAGAAGTCGACGGTCTCGAGGAGCGCTTGAAGTCCCGATTTGGGTGGGGATTGACGGTAGCCATCGAGCCGCCGGAGCTGGAGACTTGCGTGGCCATCCTGATGAGCAAGGCGGCATTGGCGCTCGTCGAGCTACCGGAAGAGGTGGCGTTTTTTGTCGCTAAAAGGATTCGCTCCAACGTTCGCGAATTGGAGGGTGCGCTGCGGCGCCTGATGGCGACCTCGGAATTCACCGGCAGGCCCATCACTCTCGATTTGGCCAAGGAAGCGTTGCGCGATTTGCTGGCGCTTCAAGAAAAGTTGGTGACGATTGAAAATATCCAAAAGACCGTCGCGGAATACTACAAAATCAGGATTGCCGATCTGTTGTCCAAGCGGCGCAGTCGTT
Source organism: Pseudomonadota bacterium (assembly GCA_030775625.1). GTDB lineage: Bacteria > Pseudomonadota > Gammaproteobacteria > Steroidobacterales > Steroidobacteraceae > Bog-1198. Next base: position 7,333 of record JALYIW010000076.1, read on the forward strand.
CGATTGCGAGGCCGCGCCAAGTGGCGATGGCACTGGCGAAGGAATTGACCAATCACAGCCTGCCCGAGATTGGAGACGCTTTCGGCGGTCGCGATCATACGACGGTGCTGCACGGATGCAGGCGGGTCAAAGAGTTACGCGAGACCGAGCGGCGTGTTGGGGAGGACTACATGAACCTGTTGAGAACCCTGGCTGGATAGGCGGGAGAACCTGTGGATTACTCTGTTGATGGAATTGTGCACAGGTACATAACAGGTTCCGAGCGGCCACTCGACAGGCGTTGGGCGAGCTTATGGTGTTTGCAGATTATTGATTATTAATAGATTTTTGAGGTTATCCCACGGCGGTCGGGTCCCTCATAATCATAGTAATAATCTTTTTTAAGAATCTAAATCTAAGATTGGCGAGACGGGTGTGCCTATGAAATTGACGGCGGAACGCGAGAAATTATTGGCTCCTTTGCAGGCGGTAATCGGTGTCGTCGAGAGGCGCCAAACCATGCCGGTATTGGCTAACGTGTTGCTCGCCGTTCGACAGGGCCAGTTGTCCATCACGGCGACGGATCTCGAAGTGGAGCTGGTGGCCTCGGCTAGCGACGTGCAAGTTCAGGACGCCGGCGACATTACGGTTCCAGGCAGGAAACTCTTGGATATTTTGCGGGCGCTGCCCGAGAAGCTGGCGGTTTCGCTGGCGGTTGAAGCTGAGAAAGTCATCATCAAGGCCGGACGTAGTCGATTCAGTTTGTCGACGCTGCCGGCCGCGGAATTTCCAGTGATCGATGACATAAATTCCCAGCAGAGCGTGCAATTGCCGCGCAAGGAATTACTGCGTCTGTTGGAGAAGACGCATTTTTCCATGGCCCAGCAAGACGTTCGTTATTATTTGAACGGCATGCTGTTGGAAATCGACGGAAAGATGTTGCGAGCCGTGGCAACCGACGGCCATCGACTGGCCTTATGCGAAACGGAGCTTGCGGCCACGGCGAAGACATCACAGCAGGTAATCGTACCCCGAAAGGGCGTGCTGGAATTGCAGCGTGTGCTGACGGAGGGAGGCGACGCGGAAGTAGCGATTGGCACAAATCACGTTAGGGCCCAGATCGGCGATGTTCGATTCACTTCGAAGTTGATAGATGGACGTTTCCCCGAATATTCTCGCGTAATACCGGCTCCGCCCGCTGCCGCAATCCGGGCGGACCGGGATATTTTGCGGCAGGCCTTACAGCGTACGGCGATTCTCTCCAACGAAAAGTATCGAGGGATTCGCGTTACCGTGAAAAAGAACATCATTACGGTGCAAGCCCACAATCCCGAGCAAGAAGAAGCGGAGGAAGAGATCGAGGTCGGTTATGACGGCGTCGATCTGGAAGTAGGCTTTAACGTGAATTATTTGCTGGATGCGTTGGCGGCAATCGACGGGCAGGAAGTAGAATTAGGGCTGACTGACAGCAATAGCAGTTGCTTGATCCGCTCACCCGGCCATGCCGGAGCGCGCTACGTCGTGATGCCGATGAGGCTTTGATCCCGTGTCGCTTTGCCGGTTGCAGGTAACGGACTTCCGCTGCTTGCAGGCGGCTGACATCAGCCTCGACCCTGAATTTACCCTGATCAGCGGCGCGAATGCGTCCGGCAAAACCAGTCTCTTGGAGGCGCTGTATGTACT
>JALYIW010000077.1 GCA_030775625.1 Pseudomonadota bacterium
TCGCTGGATAATCAGACTGTCCGACAATTCTGCCACTCTTAGAGCAACAAAGCCATGGCCAAGATAGCGTCGAGAATCGACACTCGATCGCCGGATTTCCAGCAGAACCGCGCCGCCATGCAGCGCAGCGTCGATGAGCTGCGATCGACGCTGCAGCGCAATGCGCTCGGCGGCAGCGCCACAGCACGCGAAAAACACACCCATGCCGGCAAGCTCCTCGCTCGCGAGCGCATCGCAGTACTGCTCGATCCGGGTTCGCCTTTCCTTGAACTCTCGCCGCTGGCTGCGCTGGGAGTTTATGGCGAGGAGCTTCCGGGCGCCGGGCTGGTGACGGGGATCGGACGGGTGTCCGGACGCGAATGCATGGTGGTGGCAAACGACCCAACGGTGAAGGGAGGCACTTACTATCCTTTGACCGTGAAAAAGCACCTGCGCGCCCAGGAAGTGGCCGCGGATAACGCCTTGCCTTGCATCTATCTGGTCGAAAGCGGCGGCGCTTTCCTGCCGCGGCAGGATGAAGTATTTCCCGATCGCGAGCATTTCGGCCGCATATTTTTCAATCAAGCGCGGCTCTCGGCCGCGGGCATCGCGCAAATCGCCGTCGTGCACGGCTCGTGCACGGCAGGCGGCGCCTACGTGCCCGCGATGTCCGATCACGCCGTCATCGTGCGCAATCAGGGACGAGTTTTCTTGGGTGGTCCGCCGTTGGTGCGCGCGGCCACGGGCGAGGAGATCGACGCGGAAACCTTGGGCGGCGCCGATGTGCATTGCCGGCGTTCCGGCGTCACCGATTATTATGCCGAGAACGACACCCACGCTCTTGCGTTCGCGCGGCGCGCCGTCGCGCGCCTGCGCGCACCGGCACCGGCTGGGGTGGCGCAGTCCGGAGTGTCGTCGGATCCTGCGTTCGAGGCGGAGGAGATCTATGGGATCATTCCGCAAAGTACCCGCAAACCTTACGATGTTCGCGAACTGCTCGCCAGAATCGTCGATCGCTCCTGGTTCGATGAATTCAAGGCGCTTTATGGCACGACATTGGTGTGTGGTTTCGCCGAGATCCATGGGTCGACGGTGGGGATTTTGGCCAATAACGGCATCTTGTTTTCGGAAAGTGCTTTGAAGGGCACGCATTTCATCGAGTTGTGCTGCCGCGAAGCAATTCCGCTGGTGTTCTTGCAGAACATCGCCGGCTTCATGGTGGGGCAGGCGGCAGAGGCGGGCGGAATCGCCAAAGACGGCGCCAAGCTGGTGACGGCAGTGGCATGCGCATCGGTACCGAAATACACCATCGTCATCGGCGGCAGCTTCGGCGCCGGCAACTACGCCATGTGCGGCCGCGCCTATAGCCCGAGATTTCTATTCCAGTGGCCGAATGCCCGCACATCGGTGATGGGCGGCGAACAAGCCGCGAACGTCTTGGCCACCATCAAACGCGAGGCATTGGAACGCAGCGGCGATTCCTTGAGCAATGCGGACGAGGAATCGTTGAAGGCGCCCATCCGCGAGCAATTCGAGCGGCAGGGTCATCCGTACTATGCCTCGGCGCGTCTCTGGGATGATGGCGTCATCGATCCCCTCGATACCCGCCGAGTGCTCGGCTTGGCGTTGGCGCTCACCCGGACTCAAGCCGCGGCCGCCACGCGCTTCGGCGTGTTTCGCATGTGAGGTTGCCGATGCTAAGACGACTGCTGGTCGCCAATCGAGGCGAAATTGTCTGCCGCATTGCGCGCACCGCGCGGCGGCTGGGTATTACCAGCATCGCGGTGTATTCCGACGCCGATCGTCATGCACGCCACGTGCGCGCGGCCGACGAGGCCTATCACCTGGGCGCCGCGCCGCCTGCCGAGAGCTATTTGGACATTGCGAAAGTCGTGGGGTTGGCGGTGCGCGTCGGTGCCGATGCGGTTCATCCAGGCTACGGTTTTTTATCGGAAAACGCCGCCTTCGCGGAGGCCTGCAGCGACGCAGGACTGATTTTCGTCGGACCGCCGGCGGCCGCCATCACCGCCATGGGGTCGAAAAGCGCTGCCAAAGCTGCGATGGCGGCGCATGGCATACCGCTCGCTCCGGGCTATCACGGCGCGGACCAGTCGGCACAGCGATTGTGTGATGAGGCGGTACGGGTGGGGTTCCCGCTCATCATCAAAGCCAGCGCCGGGGGCGGCGGGAAAGGGATGCAGGTGGTGAGTTCCGCCGCTCAACTACCCGCGGCGATCGACTCGGCACAGCGTCTGGCACGCAGCGCGTTTGGCGACGACCGCCTGCTCTTGGAGCGCTACTTTGCGCAGGCGCGGCACGTGGAAGTGCAGATTTTCGCGGATTCTCACGGGCAAACCGTCAGCCTGTTCGATCGCGACTGCTCGGTTCAGCGGCGGCATCAGAAAATCATCGAAGAAGCACCGGCACCGGGGTTGCGCGCTGAAGTGCGCGCCGCCATGTCGCGGGCTGCCATCCAAGCGGCGCAGGCGGTGGGTTACGTCGGCGCCGGCACGGTGGAGTTTTTGGTCGATGCCGAGCAAAATTTTTATTTCATGGAAATGAATACGCGACTGCAGGTGGAACATCCGGTGACTGAGTTCATTACCGGAATCGACCTGGTCGAGTGGCAGGTGCGCATCGCCGAGGGCGCTCGCCTGCCGAAACAGCAGCAGGACATCGTGCTGCAGGGCGCGGCCATCGAAGCTCGGCTGTACGCCGAGGATCCCGGACAGGGATATCTGCCGAGCGTCGGGCGAATCACTCATTTGCGCTGGCCCGATGCTGCCGCGGGCCTGCGCTTGGACGTGGGGTTCGACGCCGGCGACGAAGTCTCGACTTTTTATGATCCCCTGCTTGGCAAATTGATCGCGGGCGGCGAGTCTCGCGACGCGGCGATCGAGCGTTTGCGCAAGGCACTGGGCGACTTAGAGATCGTGGGCGTAACCACCAACCGGGCCTTGCTCGGCAGCGTGCTCGGCGACGAGGAATTTCGCCGTGGGGGCGTCGGCACTGATTTTCTCGATGTGCGCCGCGCGCACTTGGCCTTCGCCGAGCCTGCGGCCGAGGAGGGGGACGCCGCGCTCGCGGGTATCTGGTGCGCGTCCCGACACGTCGGCTGCAATGCATTGTGGGAAGACAGCCGCGGCTGGCGTCTCGCGGCCCCGTCCCGTACAGCCTGGACTGTGGGCGAGCGCATCGTCGAGGTGCAGTCGGTGTCGCCGACCAGTTACCTGGCGCGGCTGCACTCGCGCGACTATGCGGTGCGCGTCATTTCGCGCACGGCCGATTCGTTGCAGCTGGAAATGGCAGGGCGGATTGAGTCATGCAGGGTGATCGAGACGGGTCAGCACATACATCTTTTCCGCGCGGGCCGCCACAGCGTAATGGTTTTGGCTCGAACGGAAGATGCATTGAACGTCAGCGCCGATGCACAACCAGGTTCGTTGCGTACGCCGCTGCCGGGTACCGTCGCCGCGGTGCATGTGACCGCCGGTCAGCGGGTCTTGCGAGGCGCCGCCTTGGTGACGGTGGAGGCGATGAAAATGGAGCACACCCTCACGGCGCCTTACGATGGCCTCATCGCACGGATTGTCTTCGCCCTCGCGGAGCGCGTGCCGGCGGGAGCGGTGCTGGTTGAACTCACACCGCTCGAGCCCTAAACCAACTCGGAGCGCACCGCAGCCGCATCGGCGAGCTCGACGGGCGGCAGCGTGACTTTGAAGCGGGTCTCGTGGGCCGTGAGACTTGCCAATGCGATTTTGCCGCCTGCTTCATTCACGTAGCGGCGCACCAGAGACAATCCCGTGCCATGCGGCGTCTCACCGGGTGCCGACGCCAGGGTGCTGAATCCGGACTTGAAGATCAGCTTGATTGCCTGTCGATCTCGCAGCTTGGCGGCCGCCGCTTGGGTGATGATGCCACGTGCCACCGCGACGTCGCGAACCGTCTGCGGATCGAGACCGCAGCCATCGTCTTGGAAATCGAGCTCGAAGCTCTCATTCGCCAACGCTCTGAATTCGAGATGGAGGCTGCCGTGCGCGGCTTTGCCTGCGCTCAATCGAACGGCGCTACTTTCGATGCCATGCATGACGGCATTGCGAATCAATTGGAGCGCGACATTCTTGATCGTTGCCTGATAACGCGGCGGGACCAGCTGCATTCCGACGCACTGTAATGTCACCGTCTTGCGGTGCTCTTGCGCCACCAGCTCGGTCAGCGACAGCAGGGTGCTCTCCAGGCTACCCGCCTGGGCCCTGCGATTGGTCCTGCGGGAATCGGCCGGCGCGTCATGCGGTTCTCGGGATCCAGCGGCCTGCGAGGTAATTTGGCGAATCGACGCGAACTGGCCGTACAACCGATCGAGTTTGACCGCGAGCGGCAGGAAGTCAGCGCCGCTCAGCGAATCGCGGCTGCGGATATCTTGCAATGAATCTTCCAATTGCCGCGCCGCCGCCTCCAGGCCGGTGAGTTTGAGAGTCGCGGCGTCGCGCCGCACCCGCTCGACTTTTTCCAGGGTTTCCGCGAGTTTATGGCGAAACGCGGCGGCCTCTCGCGAAGGTTTTTTGAGCACGCCATTGATGGCTTTCATCGAGGCGGCGGTGCGTTGCAGAAACGCGCTGAAGCGTGCGCCGCCACCCTGCAGGATGCCGCGTAATATCTCGTTCTGCGTCTGCAGGTGCGTACGCAGATCCGCGAGTTCGCGATTCTCTCGGGAGCGGGCGGTGATATCGGTGACCCTCACCAGCCACACCCGGGGTTCCCCTGCCAGATCGACCGGGTTGAATTCGAACGAGTAATACGCCGTCTCGTGCGAGCCGTCGGGATTCCTGAGCCGAATCTCCACCTCCCGCATGGGATGGGCGTCCTCGTCCTCGAGTGGCAGGCCGGCCGCGCGCAGCCGCGCCATGAAATTGCGCGCCGCACTCAAGGTCTTGGCGGAGACCACCGGGCCAAGCAATTTTTCGAAGCTGAGATTCGTGAAGTCCTGGCGCCGAAACAGGGTCGCGAGAGATTTGGACACCTGTGGCTGAATTTTGTCTTGGCTGTCGAGGACAAAGAGCCCTTGGGAAACGCTTTTGAGGAATACCTCGGTGAGACGATTGCTGGCAGCGATGAGCTGCTTTTTCTCCCGTTCGTGGCGCTTGGTGGTGATGAACATGAAGCTAAATCAAGCGACGGCTGCCACCAGCGGTCCCAAATCGGCCAATAGTTCATCAGCCGAGGCGTAGCGCGCGCTCTGCTGCTTGGCCATGAGACGATCTAGCAATGGCTGCTGGGCTGCGGTGGGCGGCGGCAGGAGGGGTACCGGGGCGGTCGATTGTTGACTCATGATCGCAAGAGCGCTGCGTCCGCCGTAGGGCTTTTGACCGGTGAGCATTTCGTAGAACATCACGCCTAAGCTGTACAGATCGGTACGCGCGTCGACGCGTTGCCCCTGCGCCTGCTCGGGACTGATGTAGTACGGGGAGCCTAATACCTGGCCGACACCCGTGAGCCCGGCCTCGTCCATGGAACGGCGCGCCAGGCCAAAATCGATGAGCACCGGCGAATTGTCTTCCCGCAGCATGACGTTCGCCGGCTTCAGGTCGCGGTGCAAAATACCAAATACGTGAATCACCCGCAGAGCCTCGGCGATGGCGCGCAAGTAATATAAACTTTCGTCCACGCTCAGTGGATTGCGCAAACGGTCGCGCAAATCGCCGCAGGGAAAATATTCCATTGCCAGGTAAAGATGGCGGGGCAATGCGCCGAAGTCGTGGATTTCCACGATGGCGCGATGCGTGATGCTGGAAATAATTTCATATTCGCGATGAAAACGGTCGGCGTCCTCGAGTTCCCGGGGGGATTCACCTCGTTGCATCACCTTGAGCACCACATTGCGCCGCAGTCGGTCGCTGCGCGCCAAAAACACCGAGGAGAAATTGCTGGTGGCGATTTGCTTCAAAATGCCATAACCGGGGACTGCGATGCTGGGTGCGTCGCCGCTGGGCTCTGCCAAGGAGGTGGCGACCTGGGTGGCGGCGCGGCGTTTGGAGCAGGCTTCGGTTATGGTTGCCAACAGCTGATCTCTGGTAATTCGAGCCAAGGGCAGGTAGTCCGCGACGCCCCCTTTGAAAGCCTTGATCGCCGACCCTTCTGTGCCGTTGTCAGCCAATAAGATGCAATGCAGCGCCGGCCGGATGCGCAACATTTGCACTATGTCGTGAATCACGATGCTCGAGGCCAGCTCATTGGCGAAATCGGCTTGCAGAATCACGGCGTCCGGAGCCCGCTCGCCGATCAGGCGGTGTAGCGCGGCCGACTCGCCGGCCGCGACGGTGGTGACCTCGGCGTTGGGCCAATGGCTGGTCACGTGATGCGTGAGCCATTGCAGGCGTTTGGTGTCCCCGCCTATCACCAATAAATTTGGAGCGATCGCCTCTGCCATGGGTTCAGGGTTTGTATTAAGGAAAGCCAGCCTATCGCTTAAGTCCCACCCATGGCCCGGGGTGATTTCACACTTTTGAGGGGCTGGGGGGCAACCGGCCCGAAAATGGCCACCAGGCGAAAAATTACTTGGTATAAGGTGGAAAATTGCAACCAATGCCCTCAAATGGGGGTCAGTAGATAGTTGAGTACTTCAGGTAAGAGAGGTCGCATTTCAATGGGAAGCATTAGAACTTGGTCGCTGGCGGCAATGGCGGGCATTTTTGTGGTGGTGGTTGCCCATCAGCGTTCGAATGCGGACGCGGGGACGGCAACCCCGAGCGCCGCACCGGCGCCCTCCCGTGAAGTGTCTGCGGCGCCGCTGGCCGCGCGCGTCACCGGGTTGCCGGATTTCTCAGGCCTGGTCGCGGAGAACGGCGCCGCGGTGGTCAACATCAGTGTCACCGAGAAGGCGGAGAAGACGGGTCTTCAAGGCAATGCAGGCGAGGGCGACGATCCGCTGTCGCAGTTTTTTCATCGCTATAAATTGCCCACCCCCGATCAGCATGCGCCGCCGAGCCATGGGATCGGTTCCGGATTTATCATCACTGCCGACGGCTACGTGCTGACGAATGCCCATGTCGTCGCCGAGGCGTCCGAAGTCGTGGTCAAGCTCACCGATCGGCGCGAATTCCCCGCGAAAGTCGTGGGTGTCGATAAACGCAGCGACGTGGCGCTCATCAAGATCGCCGCCAAGGGTCTGCCCGTGGTGCATTTCGGTGATTCCGCGCGTCTGAAGCCGGGTCAGTGGGTGATCGCGATCGGCTCGCCGTTTGGCTTCGAGAACAGCGTCACCGCCGGCGTGGTCAGTGCCACGGCGCGCCCGCTCGATGAAAACTATGTGCCTTTCATTCAAACCGACGCGGCGGTCAACCCGGGCAACTCAGGCGGCCCATTGTTCAATGTCGACGGTCAGGTGATCGGCATCAACGCACAGATTTACAGCCGTACCGGCGGCTATATGGGCATGTCCTTTGCGATTCCCATCGATCTGGCGTTGAGTGTCAAAGATCAACTGTTGAGCAAGGGCAAGGTGAGCCGCAGCCGCATCGGCGTCGCGGTCCAAGAGGTGAATCAGAAGCTCGCAATGACCTTTGGCTTGGGCACTCCGCATGGCGCGCTCATCAGTGCCGTGGAACCGATGAGTCCGGGGGAGCGTGCGGGTCTGAAACCCGGCGATGTGATCACCAGCGTCAATGGGCAGAACATCGATCATTCGTTCGATTTGCCGACAGTGATCGCCGCCATTGCCCCGGGAAGCGAGGCGCACATCGGAATTTGGCACGATCACAAAGCGACGGTAGTGGATGTCAAAACCGTGCTATTGGAAGACGAACCCGCTCAAACAGCCAAGAACGAGGGGGTGGACGACGGCGGCAAACTCGGTCTTGCGGTGCGGCAACTGGACCCCAAGGAGCAGCAGGAGTTGCACACTCGCGGCAAATTGGTGGTCGAAGACGTTTCCGGCCCCGCGCTCGCGGCGGGAGTGCAGGCGGGGGACGTGGTACTGGGAGTGAACGGCTCGGGCGTGGCCTCGGCCGTCGAGTTAAGACGCGAAGTCGCCAAGGCGGGCCACAGCGTGGCGCTGTTGATTCAACGCGATGAAGCGCAGATCTATGTCCCCGTCGACATGGGGTGAGTAATCAGATCTAATCGCGGCCATGCAAGCCGCCGCCCCGTTATTTTCCAGCGTTAAAGCACGTATCGCCGGCCTCGAGCCGGCGAAGTTCCTGCCGACCTCGCGCGCCGAGATGGACGCCTTGGGATGGGAGCGCTGCGATGTCATCATCGTCACCGGCGATGCCTACGTGGATCATCCGAGCTTCGGTATGGCCATCATCGGCCGATTGCTGGAGGCGCAAGGCTTTAAGGTCGGGATCATCGCTCAGCCGAATTGGCACAGCACCAAAGATTTTGCCGAGCTCGGCGCGCCGCGTCTATTTTTTGGCGTCACCGGCGGCAACATGGATTCGATGGTGAACCGCTACACCTCCGACCGGCGAGTGCGCAGCGACGATGCCTACACGCCGGGCGGGCAGGGCGGCAAGCGCCCGGACCGCTGCGTGATCGTGTACTCGCAGCGAATCCGCGAAGCTTACAAAAACACGCCCATTGTGATTGGCGGCATCGAAGCGAGCCTGCGACGCATCGCGCATTTCGACTATTGGTCGGAGCAGGTGCGCCGTTCGGTGTTGGTGGATGCCAAGGCGGACCTTCTGGTGTATGGAAATGCCGAACGACAAATTGGCGAGATCGCGCGCCGCATGGATGAGGGAGCAGCCATCACGGAGATCACGGACTTGCGCGGCACCGCATATTTGCGCCGCGGCATGCCGGCCGGCTGGGTGGAAATCGACTCCAGTGAGTTGGATACGCCGGGGCCCCTGATGCCGGCCGTCGATCCGTACGTGAGCGAGGAGGATCGCAAAACCGCGTTGGCACCGGCCGCAGCCGCGTCGACGCCCGGTGCAGCGACGCTCGCTGCGCCATCGGAAAACGTCGTGAAGTTTTACCGCAGGGTCCCCAATGCGCAGCGCGCTCGCAGCGTCATCCGCATGCCCTCCTTCGAACAGGTCAGCCGCGACGCCGTGTTATACGCACACGCATCGCGCATTTTGCATTTAGAGGCGAATCCGGGAAATGCGCGCGCGCTGGTGCAACGCCACGGTAGCCAGGAACTGTGGCTGAATCCGCCGCCGATTCCCTTGGCCATGGCGGATATGGACGCCATCTACGAATTGCCATACAGCCGCCGCCCGCATCCTAAGTACGGCGCGGCGAAGATTCCCGCGTACCACATGATCCGTTTTTCGGTCACGATTCAGCGCGGTTGTTTCGGCGGCTGTACCTTCTGTTCGATCACCGAGCACGAAGGCCGCATCATTCAGAGTCGTTCCGAGGATTCAGTGATTCGCGAGATCGAAACCATACGCGACAAAGTCGCCGGATTCACGGGAATCATTTCCGACCTTGGCGGGCCGACGGCGAACATGTATCGCTTGCGCTGCAAAAGCACGGCGATAGAGTCGGCGTGCCGCCGGCCGTCGTGCGTATTTCCGGGCGTATGCCCTAATCTCAATACCGATCACGCGCCGCTCATCAGCTTGTACCGGCGCGCGCGCGCGTTGCGGGGAGTCAAGAAAATATTGATCGCCTCCGGCGTGCGCTACGACTTGGCCATCGAATCGCCGGAGTACGTGCGCGAACTCGCCACCCATCATACCGGCGGCTACCTGAAAATCGCCCCAGAAGCGCTCGGCGATGGCCCACTATCGAAAATGATGAAGCCCGGAGTGGCGAGCTATTATCGATTCAAGGAGCTGTTCGATAGGTTCTCCAAGGAAGCCGGTAAAGAGCAGTACCTCATTCCCTATTTCATCGCAGCCCATCCGGGCACTCGCGATCAGGACATGTTGGACCTCGCGTTGTGGTTGAAAAAGCAGGGTTTGCGCGCCGACCAGGTGCAAGCCTTCTTGCCCTCGCCCATGGCGACCGCCACCGCCATGTATCATTCGGGCAAAAATCCCTTGAAGCGGGTCACGCGCGCCAGCGAAGAAGTGCTGATACCCAAAGGCATCAAAGTACGGCGCTTGCACAAGGCTTTTTTGCGATACCACGATTCCGCCAATTGGCCCGTCCTGCGCGATGCGTTGAAACGGATGGGGCGCGCGGATTTGATCGGCAACGGAAAACATCATTTGATCCCGGCCTATCAGCCCGTGTCCTCCGCCGCGGCAACGGGGTTCAAAGCCACGCCGCCGAGCTTGCCGTTTCGCACGCAACACACGGGATTGCCCAAAGCCGGCAAGGTTGGCCGTACACCGATGCGGCGCCGGCGCCCTTGAGCGTCGAACGGAAATGCTTGCTAGGCTCCCCGCGTAGCGTTTAAAGTTGCGGGTTACCTAGCGGTTTCCCGCCGCAATTCATCAGCTTATCTGGTTTTGGGAGCAGAACGCCCGAGCTCCAACGGGCGCGTGTGAAGTATGGATAAATGGCTCGTACATAAATTTGGCGGTTCAAGCGTCGCGGACGCCGGCTGTTTTCGACGGGTGGCCGATATCGTCGAGGCGTCGCCGAAGCCTCGCGAAGCGGTGGTGCTATCCGCCTGCCGCGGCGTCACCGACGCATTGCTCGCCCTGGTTGCTCTGGCTGAGAAACCCGAGGGTGATTTTGCCCCCGCGATCGAGGCACTCAAGACCCGACACCTATCGCTCGCGACCGAGTTGGTCTCAAAGCCGGCACGTGCGGCCTACGAGGCGCAGCTGCAGAAGGATTGCGGCGACATTGCCGGCATGCTGCATACCGTTCGCATGATTCGTTCGTCGACGTATTCGATGCGCAACGTCATATCGGGCTACGGCGAACTGTGGTCGACGCGACTGTTTGCGCCTTTTCTGCGCGAGCGTGGCCGCATCAGGGGCGATGTGTTGTGGATCGATGCACGCGAAGTCGTCATAGTCGAATGGGGATCGTTGGGGCCCGCCGTGCAATGGACGGTCAGCGAAGCCAATATGCGCCGCTCCTTGCCCGAAGGTTTCCAGGGCCGGCTCATCGTGACGGGCTTCGTCGCGAGCACCACCAAGGGCATTCAAACGACCTTGGGACGCAACGGCAGCGACTTTTCCGGCTCGATTTTTGGCGCTTTGCTCGACGCCTCGGAAATCATCATTTGGACCGACGTCGACGGCGTGCTGTCGGCGGACCCGAAATTGGTGCCGAATGCCCAAGTCATCGATCAGCTGTCGTACAACGAAGCCATGGAGCTCGCCTACTTCGGCGCCAAAGTCATCCACCCGCAGACCATGGAGCCGGCGGTGGCGCGCGACATTCCCATCTACATCCGCAATACCTTCGCCCCGCACAAGCAAGGGACTCTGATTTGTGCGAACCCTAAGTCGGCCCTGAAGGTGAAGGGCATCACGACCATCGATCCGGTCGCGCTGGTGAATCTCGAAGGCGCGGGCATGATCGGCGTTCCGGGAACGGCACATCGATTGTTCGGCGCGCTGCGCGATTCGGGCATCTCGGTGATTTTGATTTCGCAGGGCAGTTCCGAACATTCCATTTGCTTCGCCATTCCCGAGGCGCAGGCGGTGCGGGCCGAAGAAGCGGTGCGCCGCGCCTTCGATACGGAACTGCGCGACGCGCAGATTCAACACGTCGACGTCGGATTGGGCATGAGCATTTTGGCGGTGGTCGGCGACGGCATGGCCGGTGCGCACGGCGTGGCAGCCAAAGTGTTCAACTCACTCGGGGACGCCGCAATCAGTGTCAAGGCGATTGCGCAGGGTGCTTCCGAGCGCAATATTTCGGTGGTGGTCGACGGCAAAGTCGGCGCGAAGGCGCTGCGCGCGGTGCATGCTGCCTTTTATCTTTCGCCCAACACTTTATCCATCGGCTTGATTGGCCCGGGCACGGTGGGAGGCGTATTGCTCGAGCAAATCGCCACGCAGATCGAGCGTTTAAAGGCGTTGAATGTCGACTTGCGGGTACGCGGCATTGCGAGCTCGCAACGCATGCTGCTGGAGGAAACCTCCATCGACCTTACCCGCTGGGCGCAACGACTCGCCGACTCGGGTGAGCCGCTCGATCTGGAGAGATTCGCCCATCACGTGCAGGCGGACTACATCCCGCATACCGTCATCATCGATTGCACGGCAAGCGCAGCTGTCGGTGACAACTATGCGGCTTGGCTGCGGCGCGGCATCCACGTCGTGACGCCGAATAAAAAGGCCAATAGCGGTACCATGCCCTATTATCGGGAACTGCGCGAAGCAGGGCGCTCCGCGGGCACCCACTATCTCTACGAAGCCACCGTCGGCGCCGGTCTGCCCATTATTCAAACCCTGCGCGACCTGCGCCAAACCGGGGATGACATCACGCGCATTGAGGGTATTTTCTCCGGCACGCTTGCCTATTTATTCAACGTGTTCGACGGCCGCGAACCGTTCTCCTCGATCGTGCAGGCCGCCAAGGCCAAGGGCTATACCGAGCCGGATCCGCGCGATGACTTGTCCGGGATCGACGTGGCGCGCAAGCTGATCATCCTGGGCCGCGAAATGGGACTCACCTTGGAGATGTCGGACGTACAAGTGCAGGGGCTGGTGCCCAAAGCGCTCGAGAAATGCAGCGTCGATGAATTCATGGGGCGCCTTGCGGAATTCGACGCAACCATGGCGGCGGAGTTGGCCGACGCCCGCAAGCAAGGCGAAGTGCTGCGCTACGTCGGACGAATTGATGCCGATGGCAAGGCTACCGTCGGCTTGGTGCGACTCGGGGCCCAGCACGCATTCGCGAATATCGCGCTCACCGATAACGTCGTTCGATTCGCCACTCGCCGCTACTGCGACAATCCCTTGATCGTTCAAGGACCCGGTGCGGGACCTGAGGTCACTGCTGCCGGGGTATTCTCCGATCTCCTGCGGTTATCCGCTTACCTGGGGGCTCACCTGTAATGCTGACCGACGTCACTGCTTTTGCGCCCGCCACCGTTGCCAATGTCGGTATCGGCTTCGACATTCTCGGCCATACGGTGGAGGCTGTCGGAGATCGGGTGCGCCTGCGACGAATCGATGAGCCGGTGGTGCGCATCTGCTCGATCACGGGAATTGCCGGAGAGTTGCCGGTGGAACCGCAGCTCAACACGGCCGGTCGCGCCTTGCAGGCGATGCATGAGGCGCTGAGGCTGGATTTTGGTTTCGAAGTCCATATCGAGAAGGGCATCCCGCTTGGCTCAGGGTTGGGCGGATCGGCCGCTTCTGCCGTGGCAGCCGTGGTCGCGGCAAACGCCTTGTTGGTCACCCCCGCGTCGCGGCTCGAGCTGCTGAAGTTTGCGATGGAGGGCGAAATAGTGGCCAGCGGCTCGGCGCACCTGGACAACATCGCCCCCTGTCTCTACGGGGGCCTGACTCTGACGGTGGGCATCGACCACCCCCGCGTAAAACAGATCCCCGTGCCGCCGTCGTTGCGCTGTGTGCTGGCACACCCGCACATGTATCTGGGAACGCGCGAGGCACGCGCCATTCTCAAAACAGATGTCACGCGTTCGGATTACGTCTGGGCGAGCGCCAATCTGGCCGGGTTCATCAGCGGCTGCTATTCGAACGATTTGGACATGATCCGCGACTCTTTCAACGACGTGATCATCGAACCGCAGCGTCACTTGCTGATCCCGGGGTTCAAGGAAGTGCAACGCGCCGCCATGTCGGCCGGGGCGCTGGGCTGCTCGATTTCGGGAGCGGGACCCACGGTTTTCGCCTGGGCCGAAATTCAATATGCCGAGGCGGTGCGCGGCGCCATGGTGGCGGCGTTCGCTGCCAACGGGCTGCAGTCCGATTACTGGATTTCCGGAATGGAAAATTACGGCGCCAGAGTGGTGCAGGCCTGATGGATGATTTGCGCTTCGTAAGCTCGCGCGGCTCGGCGCCGACCGTGACTTTAAGTGAAGCCATTGCCCAGGGTCTGGCACCGGACGGCGGCTTGTACATCCCGACGCGTCTTCCCAGCGTCGATCCCGGCGCCTTGGGCGGTCTTTCGTCGCTGCCGGATATCGCTCGGGCGGCGCTCGCGGGTTTTTTCGACGCCGACCGTTTACAGCCGGTGCTCGGTCAGATCGTGGACGCGGCGCTGGATATGAACGCTCCGACCACTGCGGTCGAGGGGTGCGCCGACCCGCTGTTTGCGCTCGAACTGTTTCACGGGCCGACGGCGGCCTTCAAGGATTTCGGGGCGCGATTCCTCGCTGAGAGTTTGCAAAGGTTGCAGGAGGGAGCCGAGCAACCCATGACGATATTGGTGGCCACGTCGGGGGACACCGGCGGGGCGGTGGCCGCCGCTTTCCATCGGCGGCCATGGGTTCGGGTCGTGATTCTGTATCCCAAAGGACTGGTAAGTGCGCGCCAGGAACAGCAACTCACCTGCTGGGGCGAGAATGTGGCTTCGCTGCGCATCGACGGCACATTCGATGACTGCCAGCGATTGGTCAAAGAGGCGTTTCGCGATGCGGCGTTGGCCCGCCGCCACCGGTTCAGCTCCGCCAATAGCATCAACATCGGCCGGCTGTTGCCGCAGATGGTGTATTACGTCGCCTCGAGCCTCGATATCGAGCGGCGCACCCGTGCGAAAGCGTCGTACATCATTCCCGCCGGCAATCTCGGCAACGCATGTGCCGCGGTGTGGGCCCGCGCGCTGGGATTTCCCATCGCACGCATCGTCTTGGCACATAACATCAATCGCACCGTCCCGGATTTCTTGGATACGGGCGTTTGGCGCCCTCGACCGAGCATCGCAACGCTAGCCTCGGCGATGGACGTGGGCAATCCGAGCAACATGGAACGCATTCGCGCTTGGTACCCGACATGGGATGGCGTACGCGAACAATTGAGCGCGTACAGCGTCGATGACGCTACAATCCGGGCTCGTATCGGAGAGGACTTCATGCACTATGGACGCGAATGGTGTCCGCACACCGCAACGGCGGCGGAAGTCTACGGCCGCTTGAAGCCCGCGGAGCGCAATGCCCGTCCCTGGGTGGTGGTGGCGACGGCTCACCCCGCCAAGTTCAATGAAATCGTCGAGCCCCTGATCGGCCGGACCGTGACCATTCCCGAGAGCCTCGACCGATTATTGCGCCTCCCCCGGCACTGCCTCGATTTGCCGCCAACGCTCGAGGCTTTGGCCGCAGCCCTCGAATGACCAGGATTGGAATAGACCCGCAATGGCTTTGGATCGGTGCGCTGCTGCTGGCAGTGGCGGCCGGCGCATTCTGGGGCTTTCGCCTCTATCAGCGGCGAGCTCGCCGCCGGGCATTGCTGCTGCGCCTGGAGCGCATAGCCTTCGACGCTGCGCACCAGGTTTTGGTACCGGATGGGATGGGCGGCTTCATCCACGTCGACCATCTATTGTTGACACCGCGGGGAGTGTTGGTGCTCGACACCCGCCGCATCCAGGGCCTGATCTTCGGCGGAGATCAAATGAGCGATTGGACCGTCATCGGGGGCGGCCGCCGCTACACCTTCGATAACCCACAGCCGGCGCTGTATGACCGCATCGCTGCCGTCAAGGCACTGGTGGGGGACTTGCCCGTCGAAGGGCGCCTATTGTTTTCGAATGTGGGAAAATTCACCAAAGGCATTCCCAAGTGGGTGTTGATGTTGGATGGAATCGAAGTGGAATTCCCGGTCGTGGATCGCGCCATGTCGACTGCGGCATCCTTCGCGCCGCATGCGGAGACCTGGCGCCGGCTGGTCGGGCAATTGCGGCCGAGCCCGCACCTTTTCACCAGTCTTTAATCCTCATGCAGCGCGAACAACCGGGTGGCGTTGCGCGTGGTGCAAGAGGCTATGGCGTCCAAGGTCTCGCCGCGCAATCCTGCAATGGTTCGCGCGATATGCGGCAGGAAACACGGTTCATTGCGCCGCGAGCGCGGCCGCGGCTGCAGATCGCGCGGCAACAAGTAAGGCGCGTCGGTTTCCACCATCAATCGATCCGCGGGAATGTGCGGCAGCGCTTCGCGCAGCAGCCGGCCGCGCCGCTCATCGTTGACCCACCCGGTCACGCCGATGAATAGATCGAGCGCAAGATAGGCTTCGAGCTCGGCGCGGCCTCCGGTGAAGCAATGCGCCACGCCGCCGGCGAGCCGCCCGCGGTACTCCTCGAGGATGGCGAGAAAATCATCGTGGGCATCGCGTTGGTGGAGAAATACCGGCTTGCGCGCTGCCGCCGCGAGCTCGAGTTGAGCGGTGAACACCGCGCGCTGCACGTCCCGTGGAGAGAAATCACGATAATAATCCAGGCCGCATTCGCCCACCGCGACCACGCGAGGTTGATGCACCAAATCGCTCAGTTCAGCAAGCTGCGAGGAATCGAATCCCGCCGCGTGATGCGGATGCACACCGGCGGTGCTGACGATGACGGAGGGGTGGGCGGCCGCCAACGCCAGGGCTTGGCGGGAACTCGCCACATCGGCGCCGGTCACGACTTGACGCCCGACTCCGGCCTCGAGCGCCCGTGCCAGCACGGCATCGCGGTCGGCATCGAAACTGGTGTGAGTCAGGTTCGAGCCAATATCGATTAGTGATATCTTCATCCGGCCATTGTAATCGCGAGTACCCAATGTTCAGCGCCCGAAATTTCCTGTTATCGGCAGCATTATTGGCGACTGCGGTTTTCGCGCAGCAGGGCGGCGACTTGCAGGCGCAAATTCTCTATGCGTATCAGAGTGAGGACACGAATAGCCTTGCGGATCTGATCCAGAATTTGCATTCCAGCATTGCCACGGATGGTGGTGATGCGTCCCGGCGCTACCACTTGGCGCATGCTCAATATCGAATGGGTTTGGCGGCTGGTGGCAGTCGCGCGCGTGCGGCCGAGTCCGCATTCGGCGACTGCATCGAGGTACTCAAGCCGCTGCTGCAACAAGATGTCAAGTCGGCGGAGACGCTGGCGCTGCAGTCCGCTTGCTACGCGAAGCTCGCCGACCTGAGAAAACTCCAAGCGGTGCTGTTGCGGTCGCGCGCCGCCGACCGCCTGAAAGCCGCATTGGACTTGGGGCCGCACAATCCGCGCGTGGTTTTTTTGTCTGCCCTGGACGGTTTGGCCCGCACCAGGGCCGGCACGCCCGAGCACCAGCAGGCTTTCGCGCAATTGCAGCTGGCGGCCGAATTGTTCGAGAAATCCTCAGCCACCGATATCGACGCCCCGGGCTGGGGCCATGCCGAGGCCTATCTGGCGCTGGGGCGCGAACTGCAATTACGCGGCGATCCGTTGGGCGCGCGCAACTGGATCGAGAAATCTTTGATCGCTGCGCCTGAGTACAAAGCGGCGCAGCGACAGCTCGCGCTGCTGCTAAGCCCGTAGGCGCGAACCTGCTATCATTCGGCGCGATGAGTTCACAAGGCACGCAGTTGTCGCTGTTCGAGACACGTAGCTCCGGCGACCCCTTCGCCGTCCGCGTCAGCCCGCGTGCGCGGCGGCTCACGGCTCGAGTCCACGTCGGCGGCCGTGTCGAAATCGTCGTCCCCCTCGGAGTAAAAGCGCATACGGTGCGCGATTTCGTCCATCGGTTCACTCCCTGGATCGATCGTAAAGTCGCCGCCATGCGCTGTTTTGCCGTTCCCGTCGAAGCCGTTCCGCGCACCGTGGATTTCGGCTACACGGCCGAAAGCTTTGCGGTGGAATGGCGCGCGGCTCCGCAGACACGCCTGCAGCAAGCCGCCGGCCGCATCCTCATACAAGCACCCGATGATCAGGGTGCCCGTCGCCTATTGCAGGGGTGGCTCAAGCGGGCGGCCGATGAGCGATTGTCGCCGCGCTTGCTCGAATTGGCCGCGGACCTCCGTTACTCGGTTGCGAAAGTCTCGATCCGTTGCCAGAGGACTCGATGGGGCAGTTGCTCGACGCGCGGCACGGTGAGCTTGAATTGCTCCTTGGTTTTTCTTCGTCCCGATGTGGTGCGTTACTTATTCGTGCACGAATTGGCGCACACCAAGCATATGAATCATTCCGCGCATTTCTGGGATTTGGTGCACAAGCTCGAGCCGGAGTATCGGCGCCTGGATCGCGAATTGCTTGCGGGTTGGCGCACCGTGCCGGCCTGGGTTTTCAAGACATAGCGATGAGCGAAATCCCGCCGCAGGTCAAACCATTCGTCGATCTGAGCGATGAGCAGGTCCATTGGGATTTGGGCGAGTCGGTCAGTTATTCCCAGTACCTGAATCTCGACAAGCTGCTGAATGCGCAGCATCCATTGTCCTACCAGCACGACGAAATGCTGTTCATCATGATTCATCAAGTCGCCGAATTGTGGATGAAGTTGTGTCTGCATGAACTCGGCGCCACCCGCGACTGCGTGCGGCGCGACGATTTGGGGCCGACGTTCAAGATGTTGGCGCGTGTCTCGATTATCCAACAGCAACTGCTGCAATCGTGGGACGTCCTGGCCACGATCACGCCGCGCGACTATTCGGCATTTCGCAATACGCTTGGCAAGTCCTCCGGCTTCCAATCGCCCCAATACCGCTTGCTCGAATTCCTCATCGGCAACAAGCATGCCGATACCATCAAAGTGTTTCGCGCCGATCCGCCGACCTACGAGATGCTGGAACGGGCACTGCGGGCGCCCAGCCTGTACGATGAGGTACTGCGCCTCTTGAGTCGGCGCGGGCTCGACATTCCGGCGGAGGCGATCGACCGCGATTTCACTCAGCCTTACCAGTACAGCAAGGCGGTTGCCGCCGCGTGGCTCAGCGTGTATCACAATTCGGTCAAAGACTGGGATTTGTACGGCCTGGCGGAGCGTTTGGTCGATCTCGATTACAAGTTTCAGCTGTGGCGCTTCGCGCACGTCAAAACGGTGGAACGCATCATCGGCAACAAGCGCGGCACGGGCGGGACGGGCGGCGTGTCCTATTTGACCAAAGCGTTGGAACTAAAGTTCTTTCCGGAACTTTGGACCATCAGAACCTCCATGTAGAGCGAGTAGTGACAAATATTCCTGACCAGTTGCAGAACGTCAACGTCGTATCGAGCGACCTGCTGGCTACTCCCGAAGAGGTCAAGCGCCGTTTGCCGCTGACGGCCCGCGCGGCGCACACGGTGTTGAGATCTCGACAGGTCGTGCGCTCCATATTGGAACGCCGCGATCCGCGGCTGTTCGTGGTGGTCGGCCCCTGTTCGATCCACGATGTAGTCGCGGCCCGCGAATACGCGACCCGTTTGCAGGCTTTGGCAGAGCAGGTTCAATCCTCGATGCTGTTGATCATGCGCGTGTACTTCGAAAAGCCGCGTACCACGGTGGGTTGGAAGGGCTTGATCAACGATCCGGACTTGGATGATTCCTTTCACATTGAGAAAGGCATTCTGATGGCGCGTGAATTGCTGCTGTACTTGGCTGAACTCGGCCTGCCTGCCGGCACCGAGGCTCTCGATCCCATCATGCCGCAGTATTTGTCCGAACTGATCACCTGGACCGCAATCGGCGCGCGCACCACCGAGTCCCAGACGCATCGCGAAATGGCCAGCGGCCTTTCGACGCCCGTGGGCTTCAAGAATGGTACCGACGGCTCGCTCGCGACTTCCATCAACGCTCTACAATCAGTGCGACACCCGCACCATTTTCTGGGCATCACGCAGCAGGGACAGTCGGCGGTGTTTCGCACCCGCGGCAACGCACATGCGCACGTGGTGCTGCGCGGCGGAGGCGGTCGAGTGAACTACGACGCGGTGAGTATTGCCGTGGCTGAGCGGGAGTTAACTTCAGCCGGATTGCCCGTGACCATCGTGGTCGATTGCAGTCATGGGAATTCCAACAAGGACCCGACTCTGCAGCCCCTGGTGGCCGAGAACTGCGTCGCTCAGATCCTCGACGGCAGTCGCTCCATCGTCGGCCTCATGCTGGAGAGCCATCTGAAGGCGGGCACCCAGCCCATTCCGAAGGACTTGAGCTTGCTGGAATACGGCATGTCCATCACCGACCCGTGCATCGACTGGCAAACCACCGAGAGCCTGATCCTCAGGCTGCACCAGGCTTTGCAAACAGTGAAGCGCTGAATCGCGACAGCGCTTTGCGCTGCTTCCAGACTCGGTAGCCCAGTAACAGACTCAGGCCGCAGGCGTACAACAGCGGTTCGCGGATGTCTTTTTTCACCTGCCACCAAAAATGCCAGACGCCGAGGGCGGCAATCACATAGACCAGCCGATGCAGCCGTGTCCAACGTCTTCCGAGACGCCGCTGCGCTTTGGCGGTCGAGGTGATGGCCAGGGGAATCAACAACAACAATCCGATCATCCCGATGGTGATGTAAGGCCTTTTGACGACATCCTGCCCCAGCGCTCGGAGATTGCCTTCCTGATCGAGCGTCAGGTAGATCGTGAAATGCAGCAGCACGTAAAAGACCACGAATAGCCCAAACATGCGCCGAAACCGCAGCCAGAAAACCGAATGCGTGAGATCCCGCAGCGGCGTCATGCACAGAGTGATCATCAAGAAATTCAGAGCCCACCGACCGCAGGTATGCAGCAGCAAGTTGACGGGGTCGGCGCCCAGGGAGACGTTCCCGAAGTTCGATACACCCGCGGTATTCAAGGCGCCCAAGGCGAGATGTGCCGCAGGGATCAAACAGGCGAGAAACACGAGCGGTTTGAGTGCCCATCGAATCTGCCAAGTCAAAACCATTTACGCAAATCCAGTCCGCTGTAAAGACTCGCCACCTGGTCGGCGTAGCCATTGAACGGCAGGGTAGGGTGGCGTTTGCCGAATGAGCCTTCACCGATGCGCCGCTCGCTCGCCTGGCTCCATCGCGGATGATCGACCGCGGGATTGACGTTGGCGAAAAACCCGTACTCCTCGGAAGCCGTCACCGCCCACGTGGTGGGCGGCGCGCGTTCGACGAAGTCGATGCTGACGATGGATTTGATGCTCTTGAACCCATATTTCCAGGGAACGATCAAACGCAGCGGTGCGCCGTTCTGATTCGGCAGTACGCGTCCGTACAGGCCCACAGTCATGAGAGTCAGGGGATGCATGGCTTCGTCCATGCGCAACCCCTCGACATAGGGCCACTGCAAGACCGAGGAGCGCTCGCCGGGCATTTGCTTCGGATCGTACAGAGTCTTAAATTGAACGAATTTCGCCTTTTGAGTCGGCTTGAAGCGCTTGATCAAGTCGCCCAAGGGGAAGCCCACCCAGGGGATGACCATGGACCACGCTTCGACGCAGCGCAGCCGATAGATGCGCTCTTCCAGCGCGTGCGGCTTGAGTATGTCTTCCAGAGTGAATTTACCGGTGACTTCCGCTTCGCCGCCGACCTCGACACTCCACGGTTTGGTTTGAAATTTTTGCGAATTCTCGGCAGGCTCGGTTTTGTCAGTGCCAAATTCGTAAAAGTTGTTATACGTCGTAATGTCTTTGAACGAATTCGGTGCCTCCGGCACGCTGAACTTGGCATTGCGCGTATACGCCAAAGCGGCGCCGCTTTGCGCGTGCGCCTTCTCGGCGAACCCTCCCAGAGTTTGTGCTGCCACCAAGCCGAGGCCGCCGGCGATCACTGCGCGTCGCGACAGGTATGTGTCGTAGGGAGTCACCTCTGAGGGGAGGATTTTGCTTGGATCTGCTGTTTTGCGGCGCATAATTTTTTCTCTCGGGTTCAAATCCGTCCGGTCATTGTATAGACCGCCGCCGAGGGCGGTTGGTTGCGATTATTCCATGACTACGTCCATTCCGAGGTGGGAATAGCGGATTTTGACGCCAACGCCCGTGCGCGGGCATTGCCATTGACCAGCAGCGCGCGGTCCGCACGCACCATATGCACCAAGTCAAAGGCGCTGTTGCCGTAGGCGACGACGCGCATCCCCGGGTACTGGTTGCGCAGCCACTCCAGGCAGCGGAGTTTTTCCGCGCCTTGGCGGTTTGGGGACTTGAGCGACCCCTCCAGGCGACCGCCGCGCCACGCGATCTCGGTGCACAGAATCCGCTCAAATCCCAGCAAGCGCCCGATGTCAGGGACATATAAATCCGGGCTCGCCGACAGTAGCACCAGCGAATCCCCCGCCAGACGGTGCGCCTCGAGGGCGGCAAGGGCCGCGGGCCTGAAGCGCCCCCGTGGCTGCAAGGACTGCACGAATGCCGCAGTCCAGCTGTCGATCGCGGAGCGCGGTTCGCCGCCCATGATCATTTGGATGATTCGGGATTTGAGTTGACCGCGATTCCGACCTCCGATCGCAAAGGCCAGCAAGGCGTAGGGTAATCGCCACAGTCGCAGCGACCGTAAGGGGTGCCGGCGCAAATAGCCGAGGACGTAAAACACAAAAGTATCCCGCCAGGTGAGCGTGCCGTCGAGGTCGAAAATTGCCACCCAGGGTGGCTCGGAGCTAGGGAATGGCCGAGACATGCATTCAATATAGGGTAATTAATACAATTAGTTAAGCTTACTAACTCGACTTAATATTACAACACCGCGCGTCCGCCGCCGCAGCCTTTTGCTATGCTTTATTGCTCTCATTTGCGCTCTGTGGAGGAAACGTCGTCTTGTGCCAACCCGAGCGGTGTGGAATGGTCCGAACGCGCGCCGCGCCTTGAGTCCGAGCGTTGCCATCGTCGGGGCCGGCGCCATCGGCGGATGGATCGGCGATGCTTTGGATCGTGCCGGTTGGAGCGTCTCGATGCTGGCGCGGGGACCCACGTTGGCGTCATTGCGCGCGCAGGGCCTTTGCGTGGAACGCGACGGCGAAACGCGCCTCAGTCGCCCGCGCAGCGGGTCGGCGGTCGAACTCGGCACTCATGACTTCGTGTTTTTGACCGTCAAAGCGCAGCAGCTTGCGCAACTCGCTCCGTCGCTGCTCCCTCTCATTAGTCCCGCGACGGTCGTCGTCAGCGGGACCAATGGGATTCCTTGGTGGTTTTTCCACGATTTCGGCGGCGCCTTGGCGAATCAGTCGCTGCAGTCGGTCGATCCGGATCAATCGCAGGACAAAACCTTTGCGCGGGATCGCATCCTAGGTTCAGTGGTGCATGCCTCGGTGCGAATCCTCGCGCCAGCGCACCTGCGGGTGGTGGCTGCCGATCGATTGATTCTGGGCGAACCCGACGGGCGCCTCAGCAGTCGTGTCCAGCGCTTGACGGAGGCCTTGAGCGACGGCGGTATCCGCACCGAAATATCGCAGCGCATCCGCCAAGATATCTGGATCAAGCTGTGGGGTAATATGAATATGAACCCCGTGAGCGCGCTCACGCGTTGCGGGACCGCAAAAATACTCGCCGATCCCGAGGTGCGGGAGTTGTGCCTGCGGATGATGGCGGAGATGCAGCAGTGCGGCGATCTGTTGGATTTGCCCACGGGCATGACAGCGTCGGATCGCATGGCGGTCACGCAGCGCCTGGGCGATTTTCGCACCTCCATGCTGGCCGACCTGGAAGCTGGGCTGCCCCTGGAGCTTGCACCGCAATTGGGCGCGGTCGTCGAGATCGCGCAGCGTCTGTCTGTGCCCGCGCCTTTTTTGCGGTCCATCCTTGGATTGACTCGACTGCTCAGTCCGTAGGCGGCAGACTACAGTCCTTGATGTCGACAACCGATGTCAGCCACGGGTGCTCTCGTGCGATCTTTTTGTCTGTTCCCCGAGTTTGAGGCGCGCGACGCAATGTTGATACGACTGGGCTACGAATTGGCGTATGAATTCGTGCAGGCCACCCCGATGATTTTGAATCTGAACGTGCATTACAGCCGCACCTCGGATTTGGTTCGAGCCGACCGCATGGTTACCGTTCCTGCGGTACCGTGCAGCACGTACCGGGACAGCTTCGGCAATTGGTGTACGCGCCTGGTGGCCCCGCCCGGCAGCTTCGTCGTCACGAGCGATGCGCTGATCAACGATTCAGGTTTGGCCGAACCGAGCTTCCCCCGCACTTTCGAGCACACCGTCGAATCTCTGCCGGACGAAGCGCTGGTGTTTTTGCTCCCCAGCCGCTATTGCGAGACCGAACTTCTCGCGCCCTTTGCGTGGAATATGTTCGGCAGCATGATGCCCGGATGGAATCGGGTGCAGGCGATTTGCGATTGGGTGCACCAGCATATCGCCTTCGATTACCAATGCGCGCGCCCGACCAAGACCGCGTGGGAGGCGTACAACGAACGTCAGGGCGTGTGCCGTGATTACGCGCATCTCGCCATCGCACTGTGCCGATGTTTGAACATTCCAGCCAGATATTGCACGGGATATCTCGGCGACATTGGCGTGCCGGCCATGGACGCGCCGATGGATTTTGCGGGATGGTTCGAGGCATATCTCGGCGGGGGGTGGCACACCTTCGATCCGCGCAACAATCAACGGCGCATCGGCCGCGTGCTCATCGCTCGCGGGCGCGACGCTGCCGACGTCGCCATCAGCATGACTTTCGGTCCCAATGTGCTGCAGCGATTCCGGGTCTGGACCGATGAAGTGCAGGCAGTGGATGCCTGAAGACTCTACAATTGCCCGCCGACATCAGCGCATGGTGCGCCGGTGCACCCGAGGTAATTGTCATGGTGGCGAAATTCAAGTTGTTGATGGGCATTGCGATGCTCACCGCGCCGGCAGCATTCGGCGCCGCCGCTGCGCCGCAG
>JALYIW010000078.1 GCA_030775625.1 Pseudomonadota bacterium
GTCAAAGCCGGTTTGATGCGTTAACTTGCGTTAAGTTGCGTGAATAAAAGCGCAGATTCGTGCACGAGCCCTGACCACTGAAGTTGCCTACTCGGCCATGCGTGGCGATCGCAGGCGGATGCCCGAGTGGAGATGCCTGAGTGTAGTGGGCCGGACGTTGGTTTCTTTCGTCGAGGCAAACGGATTGCCCGGGCTGGCCACAGAGGTTCGGAAGTCATTGAAGAACTCGTCGAAGATCGACAGGTTCAGGGTCAGCGCTTGATCGAACCACTGACTCTTGAAACCCACTTCGTAGGCATGCACGATCTGCTGCGCGGTCGACCGCTATCACGGGTCGAACACCAGTCCTGTTGCGCGTCCGCCCCCGTAAATATCGCGCGATTTCGCCAGGCAGATCGAAATCGCAGAGCGCGGTGCTTCACAGCTGATTGCTGCTAGGGGTTACTCGAGACCGCTGTTACGAAACTGCTCGCGCGCCATGATCGCCCAATCCAACGACGCTTCGCCTCGACCGCAAGCCGTTAAAAGATGATCGCGCCAGACGTTTCCACTGGGGAGCGGCACATGGACTTTTTCTGCTGCCTCAAAAGCGAGTTGCGCGTCCTTCAAACCGATCGTCGCCGTCGCTCCGACACGCCCCCAGTCCTGTCTTGCAATGACATCGCCGTAACTTTGATACGCCACGCAATTGAAGAGGCCCTGGGTCAGGACCTGGTAGAAAAGCAGGGGATCAACCTCATATTTGCGAGCCAACGCCATAGCCTCGCCCATCGCCTCAATGGCACAACCGAGAACGAAATTGTTCGCGATCTTAATGGCTACGGCGGACAAGGGATTTTCGCCTGCGCAAAAAATCGTATCTCCTAACACTTTTAGCACCGGCATGATGCCTTCGACGGCCACCGCAGGTCCGGCGGGAATGAGTCCCAATTTTCCCTCGGCTGCGCGATCTGGTCGACCCAGCACGGTGCAGCAGACCAACGCGCGACCATGTTGCTTGTGAGCTGCGATCAACCTTTCAATTACCGACACCCCGTGTGTTCCGCTGACCATGTGAACGGCGTCCGTTTCAAGCGACTCCGTAAGACCAAACGGACCGACGGCGACATCTTCCAAGATTCGATCGGTGGGCAACATAGTAATGATCAGGCTGCGGCCTCGACATAAATCGGCAACGCTCGTTGCGATGTAGGCACCCGCCTCACGAAGAGGATCAGTTTGCTGAGGCGCTTGGTCGAACACTCCCAGGTCACAGCCATGGGCTAACAGTCGACGCGCCATCGCGCCACCCATGCGGCCAATTCCGATCAATCCGACGTTCATCGCCCATCTCCTTATTTTAAGGGCGCAATAGGAGCGCCCACATGGTCAGCGCTATGTCGACAAGCTTGTCATATTTTCGCATGTTGTGGTTAACGGCGCCGCCACCGTTGAACATTCACGCGCCGGCCGAACTGAAGATGGCGTTTGATCTGCGCGACGCCTTTTATGTGAGCCGATAATGGCATATTCATCAGCTAGCGTGGCGAAATTTTGCAAGGCGGTGCTGAGCGATGGCGGGGTTTAATTACATCACCGCTCTCGGGGCACTTCGAATCATTTGCGGCTTCTTGCATTCCGCACGCTATCGGCAATTTCACCGCTAAAGAGGCGTCTTTTGCGTTTTTGCATGCGGCTGGATTTAGACCCGCGCCATTGTTCGGCTGGGTGGCGATGGTTCTTGAGCTGGTCCTGACCGCGCTATTGATTTCAGGTCTTTATGTATAGGCCACCGCAATTGGGCGAGCTGCTCACAGCGCGCTGCTGGATTGATGGCGCCGCCCTGACCGAATCCATAACGCGCTTCGAAAAAAGCTGGGAAGAGAATTTGATCTTGGCGCTTCATCGGATATCGAACAGCACGAGGTGAGCGCGGACAGACGGAGGTTGCGGAGTGGGAGAACCGCCATAAGGCCTTCCACATGGCGCTCATTGGCGGCTGCGGGACCCACTGGATCGTTCACATCAGCGAACAGCTTTTCGATGCCGCCGAGCGTTACCGTCTTCTTGGAGCCGATTATGTCCCAGAGCGCAATGAACTGGACGAGCACCGCGCCATCGTGGACGCCTGCACAGGGGGCCAAGCTGATAAGGCGGTGGAACTACTAAAGCTCCCCTATGGCCGAGCGTACCAGGTAATCGCCAGCTCTCTTCTAGTGCCCTAGGCAGGCCAATCGCTCTCAACAAGCAACGTATTCAGGATCCATCGGGTTTTGCAGGCGAAGCGCGTGCAAGCAGGATCATCGCCACAGCCGCAGCGACAAACACGCACACGACTGCAGTGCTCAAAACGGCCGTCGCGTCATAACCTGCAGACAGAAGAACGCCCGCCGCAAAGGGTGCACTGACGGCGCCAATGCGACCGACCGAAACCATGGCTCCCAGACCCGTGCCGCGACACAAGGTCGGATAGTACTCTGCCGCAATAGCGTAAAGCACAAGTTGACATCCCAACATGAAGAATCCGGTGCAACCGGCAACCAGCAACATGGCGGGATAGCGGCTGACCGCGACAAGGCCGATCAGTGAAATCAGCAGCGCGAGGTACGAGCCGATGATCGCGCGTCGCGGATATCCCTTGTCTACGATGGCCCCAAATATCAGCACACCGAGCGCGCCTCCCAGGTTCAGTGTCATGGAAACCATGGCGGCCTGGGATCCGCTGAACCCTTTTGCCACCACCAGTGATGGGATCCAATTCAATAAAAGATAAACCACAAACAGAGTGAAGGCGCAGCTCGCCCAAAGCAGGAGCGTCGCCAGTGTCCTGTCTTCCCCGAACAACACCACACCCACACGCGGCGTTTCGGTTGCTGTGTCAGCGACCTCACTGCGAGCCTTGCGGTAAGCCGCTGACTCCGGAAGATAAGCGAAAAGCAGCGGAACGAGCAGAAGGGGCCCAAAGCCGCCAACGTAGAAAATTGTCCGCCAATTTGCCGTGGCGCCCAACAAACCCATGAGCAAAGACAGCAATGCCGCTCCAATGGGTTGACCGGAATAGACGAGACCGATGGCCAAAGCGCGTCTGCCCGGACTGCTCGTCTCGCGAGCCAACGCAATGAGTATCGGAAAGGCGCCGCCGAGACCCAGGCCAACAATAAAGCGGAGCGGCAGAAGACTACTCAGATCCCTCGCCATGGTCGTCGCCAGCGAAAATAGGCCCAGGGTAACCATTGACGTGATAAGGACACGCTTGCGTCCGATTACGTCCGCGAGTCTTCCACCTAAAAATGATCCCAGCATCAAACCGATGAGACTCGCACTAAGCGCTAATCCGATTTGCGATGGGTGCAGACCCAGTTCCCGGCTGACCTTTGGCGCCACCAGTCCCAGAGACACGTTGTCTGCGCCCTCAAGCACGGCGGTGAGCAGGCAAAGAAACAACACGGTGTTCTTGGTCGTAGATTCGCTCGTCCGATTCACTTCAACCTCACCGAACTTTTCGATCCAGCTGCTGAAGATACGCCATTACATCTCTAAAAGTATTGTAACTTCGTCCCTCATATAAAGCACTTCCGTCCGTGGAAGTGGCGGAAGAAACGAAATCGCACGACTGACGAATTTTCTCTCGGATTCTGGCTTTGCTTTGTTTTAATTTAGCGTTCGGCTTGCCTGATTCTTCCACAAAAAAACAGCTCCGTTCTCATATCGGTAAGAGAGGAAAAACTTCATCGTCCGCCGGATACTGCCCAGCTTCGATTGCCGGGGATCTGGGAACGATTTGCATTGTGCCGGGCCTCCAATTATCGCACACTGATCGTCCCGCAAGCTCACTCGCACTTGCGCGCGTCACGCATGCCTGGCGGCCCAAGCCCACGGTTAACAAGCCCCACCTGTGATTGGGACGCGCAGACAGCTGCAATAGGGAAACCCAAAGATGACGTCTTCGTCACATGCTCCATTTGATCACCCCATCCTACCTACACAAGATGCTCAACGGACACCTGCGGCCAGCGGCGCTGAAGGTACTCCGCTACCAGTCTCCTGTGACAGTGATGCGGTTTATCCTCACTGCAAAGCAAACACCCTTCAGCGATCGAATCCTTCGCGAGCGTAATCTCGATACGACGCCGCTCCATCAGTTCAAGAAACTCTTTTTCATAGACACTCCAGTCACACTTGAATTTCTGGTAGGCGTCGAGTAATTCTTTCGTGGGCGCCAATTCCGGCACATGCACGTAGTCGATCCCAGCAATTGCGTGCAGAAAGTACTTAAGGTCGTCCTTTTTGCTGAACCCAGCCAACTGCGAAATGTTGTTGAGGCGGACGTCGACGACACGCTTCACGCCTGCCGCGCGAAGCTTCTCGAAGAAATCCTGCGCCTTTTTATTGGTGAAGCCCACCGTGAAGATTTTCAATGAATCCCCCGAATTCATAAATTACTACGCCCGGATAGGCAATGCTTGCGATCGGGACGGACCGTGCCCTGTACAGACTGAAGGATCGGATTGCGATTAGCCATTACTCGTACAATTGTACTTGTCGCCCGCTCCTAGGTCCCAGTCGTCACCCCTGGACGTCCCAGGTGTGAAGCTCAAAGTCAGCGCGGATGACCTCGTAGCGGTAGTCCGCGAAGAACGAGAACGTTCGCGGCGATGAGCAATGGGATGGTTACCTTGACACAACTGCTCATTGAAGAGATGGCCATCATCCTGGCAACACTCGCCAGATGTCGACGTCGAGCGCGCTTGGTTCTCACCATCTGTGTTTACTATCTCGTCGCCACCTTTGTATCAGCGATGTACCTTCCCATTTTTTCACTTGGCTGGGCAATTTGAAGGAGAAAGACATGCGCCAATCCGGATTCGGAAGAGTTTGAAACCGTCGCGCGTACGCGTGCGTGGCGCCAGGCGCGCCTCGGTGAGCGACCGCCCTATCGCTGGACCGATGCGGCAACGCGCTGGCTTGCCGAGACATGCAAGCGCTCCGAGTCCCGCGACAAATCCATCCTCACCTGGTTCGATGAACACCTGAACGAATACGACGTTCAGGCGATCACCCGCGAAGTGGTGCAGGAACTGCGCGCGCTCAAGGCCGCCGAGATCAGCGAGGCCACCGCGGATCGGCACATGGCCCTGCTTCGCTCCATCCTCAATAAATGCGTGACCGACTGGGAGTTACTCGACTCAGCGCCGAAGGTGCCGATGTGCCGTCCAAATCTTGAAGTCGCTACCCAAGAATGGCGACTACATCCTCCAGTGGCGCGGCGAGCGCATCGACGACTGCAACACCTTAGCCTTTCAGAACGCCGTCAAGGCGGCTAAGGTCGAGCCGCTTCGCTGGCACGATCTACGTCATACCTGGGCTTCATGTGCTGTGCAGAGCGGCGTGAGTTTGCACGAGCTCATGCTGCTTGGCGGTTGGCTCAGCTTTTCGATGGTGCCTCGGTACTCGCACTTCGGCCTTCGCGCCGCATCATTTGGCGCGGGCAGCGGCTAAAATTCGACTAAAAACTCCGCACAAAAACCGGCACAGTAAAAAGGCCTCCCAGAAAAGCGCTCGTAAACTCTTTGATTTTGGTGGTGAGAGAGACGCCCGCCCTCACCCTAAGTGCTTGAGTCTACGTGCAATAGAGCGCCAAAATTCCATTTGAGTATTGCTCATCACCCGCTTCGACGCGTACCACCGCCGAACAAGAATGATCGCATCAAGTGCGGCCGCCCGGCTCGAAACCTAACGCTTCGAGCCGAACCCGAAGCGGTCAAATCAACATATGACTACACGTCGTTTGCAGTGACCGTAAGGTCATTGGCCTTCTCCGAAAGAACGGTTATTCGCCTGCGGCGAATTTACGGCCGGGTAGAATGTCGTTGCATTTGCAATTGTCAATAGGCCTTGCAGACGGCGTCACTCCCTGCTGGAACACGCCCTAGTTCGCTGGCTGGAATTTGACTCCCAATATGACGATCTTGGGCCAACATCGCGACAATAGGACTCCACCTACTCGGTTGCGATTCCCGCCAAGCAGATCCATTTCGCAGATCGCCCCTTACCCGTGGAAGCGATCGCCCCCTCCTTCTTCATCTTGCGCAGAACGAGGCGCACCGTGTCGCGGGAGACGCCGGCGCACGCAGCCTCGATATCGGAGATCGAAAACGGCGCCTTGCGCGCGAGCACGGCTTCCCGCACCTGCTTCGCCTTGGCACCGCGGCCGCTTCGCACTTCGCCGACGCGCTCCTCGAATTCGCGGTATACGCGCAGTAAGACGCCCCAGAAATAGTTAAGCCAGGGGTACGGGTCGTGACGAGCCTCGTGCCATCCGTGCGAACTTGCTTCCAGGGTTTCGTAATAGCTCTCCTTGGTGGCTTCATACACGCGTTCGATACTGATGTATCTGCCCACGTCGTAATTAAAGTGGTAGAGGAGCATCAACGTCAGAAGACGCCCCACCCGCCCGTTACCATCGGTGAACGGGTGGATGCACAAGAAATCGAGGATGGCGAGCGGCACCACGATCAACGGATCGCGGTGCGCCACGTCGATGGCGGCGGAATAGCCTGTGGAGAGTTGCTCCATTGCGATGGACGTGAGGTGTGCAGGTGTGGCCTTGAAGCGAACGCGCACGGTGCCGTCCTGACGTCGTTCGATGATCTCATTATCCGTGACTTTCCACCGCCCGCCCGGCGACGGCATGAACCGGTACAGGATCGAGTGCAGCTGCAGGATCAGGTTTGGGCTGAAGCGCATCTCGCGAGCGGACTCGTGGATCAGGGCCAGGGCGTCGCGGTAGCCGGCGACTTCCTGTTCTGAGCGATCCCTCGGCATGGTGTTCTGGGCGATCAGCGCCTTCAGGCGTTTGGCGGGGACGATCACCCCTTCGAGTCGATTTGACGACTCGCTCGACTCGATCGCCGCAATTTCACGCAGACCTTTCAGGACCTCGGGTGCCTGGCGGTAGAAGAGTGCCTGCTTACCCCGGTATTCGCCGATGGCGCGAAGCGTCGCCGCCTGCTCGGCATCGAATCGCAGGCGGTCGAGGTACTCAGGCGTCAAGGAGTGCAACGGTAGCCCCAGATTTTGGAAATGAGGTAATGATAAATCATAAATAGGGTAACTATCGGCTGATTGCCCTATTTGTGGCAGGTTTCTCCCGCTTAAGATGGCACAGACTTCCTGCTCAAAGTTGCCCCCAAAGTTGCCCCGAGAGCACGTCGGCGACGGTGCCGGGGTTCGCAAGCCGGAGCCCTAAACGGGCAATTCGCCTTAAGCGCTCGATTTGGGTTCCGCGCATTCTCATTTTTTATAATTA
Organism: Pseudomonadota bacterium; assembly: GCA_030775625.1. Taxonomy (GTDB): domain Bacteria; phylum Pseudomonadota; class Gammaproteobacteria; order Steroidobacterales; family Steroidobacteraceae; genus Bog-1198. The sequence continues at coordinate 7,289 of JALYIW010000078.1, forward strand.
TAATCAGAGGCTTATGCTACTGGTGGTGAGAGAGGGACTCGAACCCTCGACCTCGGCATTAGGAGTGCAGTCAGCAAAAAGACAGCCTGAGCACATTCAACAACTTGCCGCGTGGCGTCCGTTGCAAACAGCACCACAGAGCACGACGAAGCAGCACGTAGTCACGCAAAACTCACGCGACGGTCCCGCGAGGGATGTTCCCCGCCCCGGCCTCTTCGCCTCTTCGCCTCTTCGCCTCTTCGCAATGCGACCGGCGACGAAGGTCCGAAATTCACGGGACGCTGGTAGATCCGCTCAGCAGCTCGGCGTCGGGCACCGCCAGCGCCGCAGCCGGCGTCAGGATCTGAATGTCTCGATACGGAGATAGCCCTAGGAGATCCTTGTCGCCAGTGACGAGCATTTGCGCCTGACCATCCACGGCCAGTTCCAGAAACTTGTCGTCTTTAGGATCGCGACACACGCGCACCGTACTGCTGATCGGCACCCATTCGGCCAGCCGAGCATAGAGGCGAAAAAATTCCTGCCGGTCTTCGAGGCTGACGTAGGGGTTGAATTTGTCGCGCGCGATCGTTTGTGCGAGTTCCGCCAACGTATCCTCCGACACCAGCAGACGAGTGATTTTAATCAGGCGACTGACCGCACGGCCTGCCACCGACTGCGGAATCAGCAAGCGGCTGATCAGGACATTGGTATCGACAATGACGCGAGCACTAGGCATCCTTTTTCAATAGGGCGGCGAGCTTGCGTTCCGTCAGCCCCTGCGCCACCGCTTTTGAACCCACGCGATCGCAAAAGTGGCCTGCAGCCTATCGAGCCTCTTGATCTACGGGTCTGCGACCCCCCAAGACATACAGCCGACGGCCCGCGTCGAAACGCCCGTCCGAGTCGATCCCAAGCATCCGATTAAAATCGGCGAGAATTAGAGAATTATCCCGCGCTGTCAAGAAAAAAAGGGGAAGAAGGACTTAGCGTGGTTCGAATAGAAGTCGACGCTGACGGCATCTAACGTACTGGCGTATAGGTCACCAACAATTCGATCGACGCTATGCTGCGGGCGCATTAGAGGTGAATCCTCTCTCGGTTGCATTGATCCCTGATGTTGTCGACCTCTTTCGAATGCAACATCGACGGAATGTACTTATCGGGAGCGACATTAATAGATACCGACTTCAACAGACCCAGCTCCTAATGCTCGATCAGCTCTTGCAGCTTCTTCGCCTCGCTTTTTTCGCCGCCAGCGTCTTCTTGGGTCTTCTAGTCGAGAAGTAATATGCCTTCCCCTTGTACATGAATCGCGCGTACCAATCTTTTGATTCCGTAAGCAATCCTCGCAGACACGAAACCTGTGTTTCGGCTAACAATAGTTGACGTCGTCCACCCGCCATTATTCGGAGGGGCACTACTAAGCCGTAGCTCGCAAAAGAAGTGCGACTAAGTCCGATTGTCGATGAGTTCCGGTCTTTACGAAGATTGATTTGAGCTGCGAACGAATGGTCTCTATCGACACATGATGAACCATTGCGATCCTTTGCAAGTCGTGGCCTTCGACTAAACCGACAGCAACTTTTGCCTCCGCAGGCGTTAGGTCAAACATCGAACCCAAAAAAACTGAATCGACAGCTCCTGTGGGATTGGAAGCGATAGTTAGAAGCACAACTGAACTTGGGCCAAACACACCCATCGTTGCAGATGGTTTCATCGACCATAAGCTGCAAAGGATGACGTCCCCAGACTTGCCCCCGCCGATCAAACGAACTGCAACGCGCCTTTGATGAATTTTAGCATCAACCTCGGTGTTGATGACCTGCAACCCCAATAAGCCGCGATCGAGCGCGGCCGTACCCTGGTTGCTGCGGCACATCAGCTTCCCCGCTTGCTCAAATATGACGGAACCGGATTTTAAGATTCGTTTGGCGGGCGCATTAGTGGTAACGATGTTTTTATTGGTGCCGATCAAGATCATGGGCCGCTCTGATGCCTCAATCAGTGCATGGCCCGCCTGCGCAGTCGCCTGGACTACGCCCAAATGTCGCACGATGCGGTAGGCGGATGTGAGATGGTAAATGTAACGCTCCAGGATTTTTTTATCGCTAGAACTGTAGGCTGGCATTTCGTTGGTTCGCGTCATCCCTAACATCACGACGTAACGCTCATCCTCCGCGACTTTTGCCGCGATTAGTTCGCGAACGCCATAGGCCGACCAATACTCGCGATAAAATGGATGATCTGCCCACTGTTCGACGGGAAAAGACTCCGCGGTGTGCATAACAACACCGATCGGCAATGCTGCCGCATGTACCATATGTGGATCATGGCGATGATATTCACGTATATGATCGAGCGTGCCGTCAATATTGGCTGGAAGCATCACTGTTGTTGGCTGTTCGGACATGACC
>JALYIW010000079.1 GCA_030775625.1 Pseudomonadota bacterium
ACCAACACGCCGCCGGACATGCGCCGGTAGTACGCGGCCAGGGAGAACGAGGAGCTGACTTTCGATTGCGCCGTCGTGGTCCACTCCAGGAGGTGGCGTCGCGAAATTGCCAATCGATACAAAGTGCGCAGAATGGCATCGGCCATGTTCCAGGCTTGGTCTGCCCAAAACACCCATCGCAATAAAATCAGCGCGGCCGTCTGCATCGCATCCTTGCGGGCTGCGGTCAAATAGCTGGCCCGCGTGAAATCGTCAAACCGCGGCACCAGACTGACCATGAAGGGCAGCAATGATGGAAGCAGAATTGCTCCCAAAAAGAACATGGTCCACGCCGGCGACGCCGCGGCAATCCAGCACAGGGCGAGGCCTAGGAGGACTGCCGGCACCACCAGGGATCTGCGCAAGTTGTCGAACATTTTCCAACGGCCGAGAGCCGTCATTGGCCTTTGACGGCCAAATATCCAGGGAAGAAGCTGCCAATCGCCGCGGGTCCAGCGGTGCTGCCTGGAGGTGGCCACGTCGTAGCGGGACGGATACTCCTCGACCACCTCGACATCCGTGGCCAGTCCGCAGCGCGCGAAGATTCCTTCGAACAAGTCGTGACTGAGCAAGCGGTTGTCGGCGACGCGATCCGCCAGCGTGGTTTCGAAAGCCGCGACGTCGTAAATTCCCTTGCCGCTGTAAGAGCCCTCGCCAAACAGGTCTTGGTACACATCCGATACGGCAAACGCATAAGGATCGATGCCGCTCGGGCCGGAAAATACGCTCTGGAAAATCGATGCTTCGCGCCCCACGGGCAGCGCCGGCGTGACGCGCGGTTGCAGTATTCCGTAGCCCGACTTCACGCGCCGGGTGGCGATGTCAAAAATGGGCTTGTTGAGCGGATGAGCCATTTTTCCGACCAGGGTCAGCGCCGCGCCTCGCGGCAGCCGCGTATCGGCGTCGAGGCTGATCACGTACCGGACGCCGCCGGGAGCTTGGGGCATGCGGCCTTCGATGGGCATGAAGCTGGTGTCCTTCGCTCCGCGCAGCAAGCGATTGAACTCATGGAGCTTGCCGCGCTTTCGCTCCCAGCCCATCCAGCATCCCTGATGAGCATTCCATAGGCGCCGACGGTGCAGCAACAGAAACCGATCCTCGCCGTTGATGCCGCCATGGGAGCGGTTCAGTTGTGCGATCCCGGCGGCCGCTGCACTCAGCAGTTCCTGGTCTCGCGGCGTGGTCTCGGCCTCCGCATCGGCCCAATCGGATAGCAACGCGAAACGGATGTCGCCGTCCTGAGTGGCTAGATAATGAACCTCGAGGCCGCGCACGTAATCTTCGATATCGGCGGCGTTGGTCAGCAGGACGGGCACGGCCACCACGGTGCGCAACTCGCCTGGAACTCCGTCCACGAGTTCCAGGGCGGGCAGTACCGCCGGAGTGCAAAACCGGTTCACCCACAAATTGACCAGCGTCACGGCGATATCCGATGCTCCGAGCAGCGCGAATAGACCGATGGCAACGCTCATCACAGGGTGGGTACCGGGTGCACCGGCGGTGAACAGCAGTGCCGCGGTCACCGCGACGCTCAGAATGCCGATGCCGCCGGCGTAGCCGGCGACTCCCAAAGCACGGGTCCAGCGGGCAACTTGTTTACTCCATGGAATGCGGTATTCCAATTGCCGTTCCAACGCCGGTCGCCCCTCGGCCAACAGGTAGTACCCGGGTTCGACGACATGAGGTGACTCGCTCGGGTGCGGCGCTGCGTCGGCGCCATTGGCGGCGTGCTTAGCCGCGTTCAGGGCGCGGTGTGCGACTTCGATTTCGCTGTGGTTGGAACGGCGAGCCAAATCTTCGATGGCGTGTCGATACAGATCGCGCGTCGAAAAATCGAAAGAAGCGAACGAACTCTCCCCGCGCATGAGTTCATCGACCAGGCTGACGCTTTCGAAGAATTTCGCCCAATCGACCGATGAGATCAGCCGCAGGCTGGTGATCACGTTGCGAACGCTCAAATTGACCGCGCCTTGCCGCTGATGCTCACTGTGGACGATGTCATCCGCCGTGGTCTGCTGGGCAGCCAGGGTTTGATGCAGCCATGATAGGGCGGGCGTGGTTTCGGGATCATGATCGCGTAGCCGCTGAAACAATTGAGCGGCGAACGCGTTCGGCAGCGGCTGGGATTCGACGATGCGCATGGCGACGGCGTTCGCCGCGGGCTGTTTAGCGGCGTCGGACAACAGCTTATCCGCCAGTGCATCGGCCTTCTCGCGCAGCGCCAGCCGCGAGACGATGCCGGCTGCGAGGCGGCTCAAGTTTTCGATCAGCACTACTCGCAAGGTAATGGCGATTGCCCACAGCTCGCCGATGGTCAGGGGCTGGATCCGCTGATACGCGCGGCAGAATCGATACAGGGTGTCCAATTCGAATCGATTGTCGGTGTGCTTGACGATGGCCCATGCCAGTCCGTAAACGCGCGGGTATCCGCGCAGCGGTCCGCTGGCAAGCTTCGGCAGCTGTTTGTAAAACTTCGGCGGCAGATCATGCCGCACGGCCTTGATGTGTTCGTCGACGACGTAGAAGTTGTCGACCAGCCATTCGGCCGCCGGGGTCACGGCATGTCCCTTGCGAATGCCGGTGATCAGAGCGTGAAAGGCGGCATGCAGACCCAGCCCATTGGAACGCAGACGTGAGTGCAGCGATACGCCCGCCGTGGACAGCGGCGACACTTCCTGCGTTCTGGCCAAACTCTCCGCATAGTGTTCAAGGCGCTCGACGCTGAATATTTCAGCGGAAACCGGCTCGTCAATCTCGGATGGTCCATCCAACGGCGTGCGCCCCGGGCCGCGCCAGCGGAAATACTTCAATGGCACCTCTGTGATTGAATTGCGGTTTCCCGGGATTCGGGTTCCGCGAGGAAGCGATCGAGAATAGCGCATCGAGGCGCGGTGCGTCGATTTTGTAATTTTTACCGAAAACCCACGGCGACTATTCGGCGGTGACTTCCACTCTGACGTTCAAGGCGAGAAAATCGCCCGGCGCGCCGATGTACGAACCGATGAGCGGCGCGGCCTGGGCTGCCTCGCGTGCCACGGCCACGCGAATCAAATTGCGGCCGCCGACCAAGGCGTTGGTCGGGTCGAATTCCACCCAGCCGACTCCCGGCAAATACACCTGAACCCACGCATGCGTCGCGCCGCCGCCGACCAGGCCGCCGCCGGCGTCGATCAGCGCTTCGTCGTACAGATAGCCCGAGACGAATTGCGCCGCTAGCCCGAGGCAGCGCACCGCATCCATCATGAAAACAGCGAAATCCCGGCAACTGCCGCTGCCGAGTCCGAGCGTCTCCACGGGGGTCTGCACGCCCACTTCTTCACGCCGCTTGTAGATAAAATCGGCCTTGATCGCCGTCACCATGGCCATGAGCACATCCAAGGTCCCGAGACCGGGGGTCCTGTCCATCAATGCTCTCACCCAGGCATCCAACTCGTGCTCGGGATCCGGATAGTGCCGCGCCTTGGATGCGCCCAGATCGACCGCCTCCGACGCCGAATAACTCAAAGGCAGCGTATTCGCGTAGCCATCGACGACAATGGTTCGTACGGGCAGCGGGTAGTGCTCCGCGCGAAACGACGATTCGAACACCAACTCGGACGCCGGTTCGGCAAAAGACGCTATGGCGATCGAATTGCCGAAGACGTCGTGCATCCATCGCAGCTCGGTGGGCTGCGGCGTGATCGCAAGGCCCGTGTCCAGAAGCCGCAGATCATGGCTATCCCGGGGACGGCACATCAAGCGATGCTGACCGAGGGTGACGGGCTGCTGGTAGAGGTACTCAGTTCGATGAGTGACGCAAAGTCTGCTCAATGGAATCTCGAGCTGATCATTGATTCAATTTCCAGATGGACAGATTGAGCGCGGCCGCAAAAGTGATCCAAACCAAATAAGGAACCAACAGCCACGCCGCGCCCGGCTTTACCGCCGCAAACTCCCGTAGCGTCCACACAACGGTCAGCCAGAGAGCGATGACGATGAACAGCCCGGCGCCGATGCTTTTCGCGCCAAAAAAAACCGGCGTCCACAGCGCATTGAGCAGCAGTTGAACGGCGTACGCGCCGAGTGCCGCCTGTCGGCCGCGATGATAGCGTTCGCTCCAAATGAGCCACGCAGCGGTGCCCATCAACACGGAGAGCACCGTCCACACCGGCGCGAACCAGCTGTTCGGCGGGGCCCATTCCGGTTTGGTAAGCGAGTGATACCACTCAGCCGAGCCCGCCGAGAACACGGCGCCTAGCGCGCCTACGGCCAGGGCCAGCGCGATGAATGCCAGCAGCACCAGCCAATTCGGCCGTGAGTTGCGGCCGCGGTAACTGGTCGCGCTTTCGATGGGGATTCTCATTCGAGCAGCCGTCGAGAAGATCGGTAGCACACAAAAATCACGATGGCCGCGAGCATCTGCACCCAGCCCAGCCAACGATCTTGCGCCGCGATGCCCAGCCAGATCAATCCGGACAACCATAGAACCGCCGCGCCGATAGTGGCGTCTCTGCGGGAATCACTGCGCCGTATTGCAGCGCGCAGCTCGGCCGTTGCGGGGTTCTGTACCGGCGGCCGCAGGCCTCCGTCCGCGGCCTCACGCACCAAAGTCTGAAAGATTTGTGGTACTTGTTGCAGTGCCATCATGGTATCGGGCAACCGGGTGCGCATGCGCCGCAACACGGCGCGAGGACTCATTCGCTCGCGCATCCACCGCCGCAGGTACGGCTGTGCCGTTTTCCACAGATCGAGTTCCGGGTACAGCTGTCTGCCTAAGCCCTCGATGTTGAACAGCGTTTTTTGCAGGAGTATCAATTGCGGCTGCACTTCCATGTCGAAGCGGCGCGCCGTCTCGAACAGGCGCAGCAGCACTTGCGCAAAGGAAATCTCCTTCAACGGCTTGTTGAATATTGGTTCGCAGACGGTGCGTACCGCCGTTTCGAGCTCATCCACCCGCGTGCCCTGGGGGACCCAGCCGGATTCGATGTGCAACGCAGCCACGCGTGCATAGTCGCGATCGAAAAATGCGATGAAATTCTCGGCCAGATAGTGCCGGTCGCGTGGCTGCAGCGTCCCCACAATGCCAAAATCCACCGCCGCGTAGCGCGGATGCATCGGATCCTCTATTTGCACGAATATATTTCCCGGATGCATGTCCGCGTGAAAAAAATTATCGCGAAACACCTGCGTGAAAAAAATCTCCACGCCATTTTCCGCAAGCTTCGCGATATTCGTGCCGCGGGCGCGCAATTGCTCCAGATCGTTCACCATGACGCCGTGAATGCGCTCCATGACCATGACGTTGACGCGGCAATAATCCCAATGGATTTGCGGTACATACAGCAGTGGCGAAGCGGTGAAGTTGCGCTTCAGCTGCGCCGCATTTCCCGCTTCGCGGAGCAGATCCAATTCATCGAGTATGGTTTTGCGGTATTCGCGCACCAGCTCGATGGGCCGCAAACGGCGCGCCTCGATCCAGTACTCATGCGCCAGCGCCGCAAGTGCATCCAGCACCTCCAAGTCGAGGTCGATGATTGCGCGCATGCCTGGGCGCAGGATCTTGACCACGACTTCGGCGCCGGTCTTCAAGGTGGCGACGTGCACTTGTGCGATCGAGGCTGCGGCCAGCGGCGCCGCTTCGAAACTGCCGAAAATGTCGGCGAGTTTCCGACCAAAGGCTTGCTCGACCGTGGCGATGGCGATTTCGCTGCCGAACGGCGGCACCCGATCCTGAAGTTTCGCCAACTCGTCGGCGAGATCGGACGGCAGCAGGTCGCGTCGCGTGGACAGTACTTGACCGAATTTCACGAATATCGGGCCGAGCTCCTCCAGCGCGAGCCGCAGGCGCTCGCCGCGCGTCGCTGCGATGCTGCGCTGAAACCATGTCCATGGCGAGAGGTAGAAAAGAAAACGGAACGGGCGGTACAAATGCGTGGCGCGAACGAAATCGTCGAGACCGTGACGGACCATGGCCCTGTGAATCCGCAGCAGCCGGGCAAGGACCCGAAAACGCATCAGGCCGCGCCTTTCAATCGCCGCTCGAGCCGCCCAAGACGGGCTTCGATGCGATCGGCGGTCTCGCGCAGCTCATCGACGCCGCGCAAAAATTCGTCGAGTTCGGTCCTATTCACCAAATCGCGGCTTTCCTCTTGCAAATACTCGGCGATGTTTGCCCCGGCAGTGCGGCGAACTCGTTGCGCAAAGTTGCGCACTTGCCCGGCGAATTGCCACAAGCGCCGCGCCGGAAAATCGCCGATGAACCGCGACAACTCCTCCTCCGGATCCGGCCGCGCCAACATGAACAATTGGCGGTACCGATTGGCGATCTCGGCGTCGCCGCGAATCTGCGCCGCGGGACGCGCGGGACCGCGATCGATGCCATCTTTGAGGAGTTGCAAAAGCGCCGGCGCCGATCCCGAGATGATGGCATCCGCCGCCGTATCGTCGCCGGCCAGCAGCGCCAATCTGCCGCCTGACGCCGTTGCACGGAGTCGAGTGATGCCCTCGATGTCGACCTGCAGAAAGGTCCCCTCGAGGCGCTGGGCAAGAGATGTTGCCTGCGCGGAAGCGCCGATGTATCGATTGAGCAGTGCCTCGGCCGATCCAATCCATGCAGCGGTCGCCGTCATCTTAGATTTTATATCCGCGATGCACGGCGACGATGCCGCCGGTCAGATTGTGATAGCGCGTCTGGGCAAAGCCCGAGGAGCGCAACATTTCGAGCAACGTCTCTTGATTCGGATGCATACGAATCGATTCGGCCAGATAGCGATAGCTGTCGCCGTCGTGCGCCACCAGCTGGCCGAGCGCCGGAAGCACCTTGAACGAGTAGGCGTCGTAAAGCGGTTTCAAGCCCGGCGCCACCGGTGTGGAGAACTCCAGCACCAGGAGTTGACCGCCGGGCTTGAGCACGCGATACATGGAAGCCAAAGCGGCCGCTTTGTCGGTGACATTTCGCAGCCCGAAGCCGATGGTGACGCAATTATAGGAATTATCCGCGAAGGGCAGTTTTTCGGCATCGGCCACCACGCACTCGACGTTTCCCACCAGACCTTTATCGAGCAAGCGGTCGCGGCCCACGGTCAGCATGGCGGGATTCACATCCGACAAGACTACGCTTCCGGTTTTACCCACCTGACGCAGCATCCCCGCGGCAAGATCACCGGTGCCGCCTGCAACATCGAGAGCGTGTTGGCCCGGTTTCAGGCCGGTCAGGGACAGGGTGAATTGCTTCCACAGCCGATGCACGCCGAACGACATCAAATCGTTCATGACATCGTATTTGCCTGCCACCGATGCGAACACTGAACGAACGCGTTCGGCCTTGTCGCCCCAGGCGACCTTTTCGAACCCAAAATCGACCGTGCGTTCGGAATTATCCATGCTGCCCTCTAAAGCGTTGGGGCATTGTAGCCGACTCCAGTCCCGCCCAAGGGGCTCAGCGTCTAAGTCCAGCCTCAGCGCAGCGTTCCAAATACCGCGCCCAGTTTTTGCCGCGGTCGCGGCCTAACTCGTGCAGCAGGGCCCAGGTGTACAGGCCTGTATTGTGGCCGTCGTCGAACAGCAGGCGCAGCGCGTAGTTTCCCACCGGTTCGACGTCGGTAATGCCCACGTTTTGCTTGGCCGTCTGCAACAGGCCCTCGCCGCCGCCATGGCCCTTCACTTCCGCCGAAGGGGAGAACACGCGTAAGTATTCGAACGGCAGTTCGAATTTGCTGCCGTCGTCGAAGCGAACTTCGAGCAGCCGCGACGCCGTGCGCAACTTGATGTCGGTGGGTTGCGGACCGCTCACAGAATGTACCGCGACAAATCCTGATCCTTCACCAACTCGCCGAGATTACCCTCGACGTACTCCCTGTTGACCAGCACTTGAGTGCCGCTGCGGTCGGCGGCTTCGAAGGACACCGCTTCCAACAGCCTCTCCATGACGGTATGCAAGCGCCGCGCGCCGATGTTTTCGGTACGCTCATTGACCTCGAAGGCTACTTCGGCCAGCCGCCGCACGCCGGACTCGGCGAACTCGAGGTGCACGCCTTCAGTGGCCAGCAGCGCCGTGTATTGGCGGCATAGCGAGGCATCCGGCTCAGTCAAGATACGCACGAAATCCTCGATTGCCAGCGGCTCGAGTTCGACGCGGATGGGCAGGCGGCCCTGCAATTCCGGGATGAGGTCGGAGGGTTTGGACATGTGAAAGGCACCCGACGCGATGAACAGCACATGGTCGGTCCTGACCGCGCCGTACTTGGTATTGACCGTGCAGCCTTCGACCAAGGGCAAGAGATCGCGTTGCACACCTTCGCGCGACACGTCTGCGCCGGTGGTTTCCTGACGGCGGGCGATCTTGTCGATTTCGTCGATGAAAACGATGCCGTTCTGTTCCGCGTTCTCGACTGCGCTTAGCCTCAGTTCTTCTTCATTGATCATCTTCGAGGCTTCTTCGTCGACCAGCAGCTTCAACGCTTCCTTGATCTTGAGCTTGCGCTGCCGGGTGCGGCCGCTACCCATGTTTTGGAACATACTCTGCAATTGCTGGGTCATTTCCTCCATTCCCGGAGGCGCCATGATTTCCACGCCCGCCGCCATCGCGCGCACTTCAATTTCGATTTCGCGATCGTCCAATTGGCCTTCGCGCAGCATTTTTCGAAAGCGCTGCCGGGTGGCGTTGTCACGCGGTGGCGCCTCGGCACCCAAGCCCGCCTCGGTGCCCGGTAGCAGCGCATCGAGCACCCGCTCCTCCGCGCTGTCGGCGGCCCGATGGCGTACTTTGGAGACCTCCTGCTCGCGCGTCATTTTTACCGAGATCTCGACAAGATCGCGGACGATCGAGTCCACTTCCCGTCCCACATAGCCAACTTCGGTGAACTTGGTTGCCTCCACCTTAATAAAAGGCGCTCTGGCGAGGCGCGCGAGCCGCCTGGCAATCTCCGTTTTGCCCACCCCTGTTGGCCCAATCATGAGGATGTTCTTGGGGGTGATCTCGGCGCGCAGCGCCTCCACCACCTGCTGGCGGCGCCAGCGATTACGTAGCGCGATGGCCACCGCGCGTTTGGCGGCCTTCTGGCCGACGATGTGTTTGTCGAGCTCCTCGACTATTTCCCGCGGGGTCATCTGCGACATGTCGCTACAGCTCTTCGATGGTCAAATTGCGGTTGGTGTAGATGCAGATGTCCGCCGCAATCGTCAGCGAGCGCTCGACGATGTCGCGAGCGCAAAGCTCTCCTTGCATGAAGGCGAGGGCCGCCGCCTGCGCGAACCCGCCGCCCGAACCGATGGCGATCAGGTCGTGCTCGGGCTCGATGACGTCGCCATTGCCGGAGATCACATAGGTGCTTTCGGCGTCGGCCACGCACAGCAAGGCCTCGAGACGCCGCAAACTGCGGTCGGTGCGCCAGTCTTTTGCCAACTCAATGGCTGCGCGGGTCAAATTGCCGAATTTTTCGAGTTTTCCCTCGAAGCGCTCGAAAAGCGTGAAGGCGTCGGCGGTGCCGCCGGCAAAGCCTGCCAGCACTTTGCCGCCGAACAGCCGGCGGACTTTGCGGGCATTGCCCTTCATGACGCTTTGGCCGAGGGTTACTTGACCGTCGCCGCCGACCGCCACCCGCCCGTTGCGCCGCACGGCAAGAATGGTGGTGCCGTAGATTCGCTCTGGATCGTGATTCATGGACTTCCAAGGGTGGGGCCGATGACAGCCCTTTCAAGTTTAGCCCGGACGACGGCGCGCGCGCGGATGCGAGGCCTCGTACACGGTCGCCAGATGTTGAAAGTCCAGGTGGGTGTAGATATCGGTGGTCCCCATATCATAAAAAAAAAACAGTTCCTGCACGCCGCGCAAATCGCCGCTGGATTCCAGCAGGTGGGTGGCAAAGGAGTGGCGGAACATGTGGGGATGCACATGCATGGCGATCCCTTGGCGGCGCGCCCAGGTATCGACCCTGAGCTGCACGGCCCGCGAGGTCAGCCGACGTGCCGATCCGCCCACGAACAGCGCCTCCTCGCCGCGGCTGCCGACGATGTCGGCCCTCTCCAACAGCCATTGCTCGAGTGCCTCGACGGCTTGCCGGCCCATCGGCACGATTCGAGTTTTGTTGCCCTTGCCGAGCACCCGCACGGTGCGATCGCGAAGGTCAATGGCGCCCAGATCCAAGCTCACCAATTCGGCCAACCGCAGCCCCGAAGAATAGAACAATTCCATGATGGCCTTGTCGCGAGCGGACAAGGAGTCTGCGACGCGAAATGCCAGTAAGCGTCCCATCTGATCGGCGTCCAGCGTGACCGGCAGACGCTTTTTTGCTTTAGGCGCGCGCGCGTCGAGCGCCGGATTGCGCTGCGCCAAGCCCTCGCGCATCAGGAATTCAAAAAAGGTCCGCACCGCCGACAGCCGCCGCTGAATGCTTCGCGGGTTGAGTCCGGCTCCGTGCAGGGCGGCGGCGAACGTGCGCAGCTGCAAATTGTCGAGAGCGTTCCAGCGAGCCAATCCGTGGAGCTCGCAGAATTTCACCAGATTGAGCAAATCGTGGCTATAAGCCGCAAGTGTGTGCTCGCTCATGCGGCGCTCGTTTGCCAGGTGCGATAAGAAGCTCTCGATTCGCTCACACTCCCCTAAGTCCATTGAAGCCTCACGTCAGCGCATCAGCGCGTAGGTTACGAGTTCGCCGATGCGGGACAAGAATTCGGTGCTCATCGCCGGGTGGAAACGCTCCATGTCGCTGGCTCCGATGGCCAGAATCCCCAGTTCGCCTTTCGGCCCCAACGGGGTGAGCGCCACGGAACCGATTTCGATCGAGTCTTTACCGAAGAGATAGTCGCGTTGCGCATCGCGAACCTGCCCGCAGCGCGGTTTACCACTTTGCAACAGCGATTCGAAGGTCTTGATGTCGGCACTGCCGGGATCGTCGGTGCGCAAAAATCGGCCGGTATCCGCTTCCAAAGACCGTGCCTCCTCGAGGAACAGCACCAGCACCGAATGCATGGCATCGAAATCCTCCCGCAGAGAGGTCTCGACGGCAGTGATGGTTTCCCGCATGGTGCGTGCGCGGATCAAGCGCTGGCTCAGGCGGTGGATGCGATCGGCCAGTGCATCGTTGGCACGCGCGACGTCCACGAGCTCCTTTAGTTTACGTTCGAGCGACTGATTCCGTTCGCGCAGTACTTCCACTTGCCGTTCCACCAAGCTCACGGTGACGCCTGCGTCGCGCATATGCGGCAGCCGCAGCTTGGTCAACAGAGCCGAATTGCGCTCGAAGAAATCGGGATAGGTCTGCAAATAATCCGCTACACCCGAATCGTTGAGACCGTCTTGCTTCACTCCACGCGCGTGACTCGTCGTCATTGTTCAGCTCCCATACGTCTAGTTATATATCGATCGATCCGCGAAACACCGTCGTCGCCGGGCCGGTGAGCCACAAATGCTCGCCCGCTCCCGCCCAAGACACCGTGGCCGTACCACCCGGTAAATCCACCCGGACATTTTCATCCAATTGCCCATGCCGGCGGCCGACGGCCACCGCCGCGCAAGCGCCGGTGCCGCAGGCGAAAGTCTCACCTGCGCCGCGCTCGAACACTCGCAACCGAATGTGTTGGCGGCTCATCACCTGCATGAATCCCACGTTGGTGCGCTTGGGAAAAAATGCGTGATTCTCGATGCGAGGCCCTAACAGCTCGACCGGCGCGGTTTTCACGTCCGGGACGCGCAGCACCACATGCGGATTGCCCATCGAAACCGCGCCGATTTCGATATCCGCGGCGTCTACGCGCAGCGAATAAGTAGGCGCCTCCACGGCACCCAGCATGGGCAGCGAGCGCGGATCGAAATTCGGAATCCCCATGTCCACCGAGACCAAGCCATCCTCGCGCACGCGCGCGAATACCATCCCCCCCGGGCTCCCCATGGCGAGGTCGCGTCCCATTTCCGGTGAGCGCGAGTACATGAGCGCGGCAATACAGCGCGCCCCGTTGCCGCATTGCTCGACCTCGGTGCCGTCGGAGTTGAACACGCGATAAAAAACTCGGCTGGTCGGGTCACGAGGAGCCTCCAGCATCAGCGCTTGATCGAAGCCGACGCCGGTGCGCCGATCGGCAAGGGCGCGGAGCCTGTCTGAGTCCAAGGGTGTGTCAGCGGGGATGGCGGGGGCGTCGAAGACCAAGAAATCGTTGCCTAGCCCCTGCATCTTCAAAAACTCGATGCGCATACGATCAGAGCATAGCCGAAGCTGCTAATTGTCGCGAGCGGGGGTTGCGCAATGCACGTACGAGTTTTACCTTACTGAAAACAGCGAAGCCGGGGGATTATGCGCCATGTAATGGTATTGAACGCCAAGGGCGGTTGCGGCAAGAGCACTCTGGCAACGAATATCGCCGTGTTTTTCGCGCGCGATGGGCGGCAAGTTTGCATTGCCGACTATGACCCGCAGCGATCCAGTCTCGATTGGTTGGCACAACGCCCGGCGGACTTGCCCGCCATCAGCGGTGCGGCCGCGTACCAAGAAGGGTTGCGCAATGTCCCCCGAGCTACGGAGGTACTAGTCATCGATGCTCCGGCCCGCGTCCACGGCACGGAGCTCAATGAGTTGGTGCGACGGGCCGAGACCATCATCGTCCCCGTGCTGCCGTCGAGCATCGACATCAAGGCCTGCGGACATTTCATGGACGAATTACTCGAAATCGGCAAAGTGTCGCGCAAGCAGGCGCGACTGGCGGTAGTGGCCAATCGAGTGCGCGAGCAGACATTGATCTATGAGGAACTGGATCAGTATTTGAGCAAACTCAAGGTGCCCTACTTGGGCAGTCTGCGCGAGGCCCAGAACTACGTGCGCGCATACGCACGCGGCATGGGAGTGCTGGAACTACCGGAATATCTCGCCTGGCCCGATTGGAAGCAGTGGAAGCCCATCGGCGAATGGCTGGACAGCAGGCGCAGTCAGCCAAGCGCCTGAGACCGATCGTTGGAATTCGCGTGCGTATCAGTTTATCCAATTCCGATCGCAGCTTCAGCGCCGCAGCGGACCAATCCTTGCTCGACGCAGCGCTCGATGCTTCATTGAATTTGCCGCACAGCTGCAGGGGCGGCAATTGCGGTTCTTGCCGTGCGCGCCTGGTGCAAGGCGATGTTTGCTACCCCCATGGCAGACCGTTGGGTCTGTCCGATGCCGAGGTTGCGGAGGGATTCATCTTGTTGTGCCAGGCGCGCGCGCAGAGCGACGTCTGCATCGAGACCTTCGAAATCTCCACGCCCGAAACCGCCGTCATCAAGCGGCTACCGGCGCGCATCGAACGCGCACTGCCGCTGTCGCACGACGTCATGGGCGTGTTTCTGCGGCTGCCCGCGGCCGAGATGTTCAGCTTCGAGCCGGGACAGCATGTAGATATCCTGCTGCCTGGCGGCCGACGGCGCAGTTTTTCCATTGCATCACCGCCGCACGATTCCCGGGTGCTGGAACTGCACGTGTGGCGCGTGCCGGGCGGAGCGTTCAGCGAGCAACTGTTCTCGCCCGGGCGGAGCATGGCGCTGCTGAACATCGAAGGTCCGCTGGGGCAATTTGTTTATCCCCCCAAGGTGCCCGCCGCACCGCTGCTGCTCATCGGCGGCGGTACAGGGCTGGCGCCGCTGCTCAGTATTCTGCGGCATGTCGTCGAAAACGGAATCGAGCGTGATATCGCGATGTACTGGGGAGTTCGCAGCGAACGCGATTTGTATGCGCAAGCGAGGCTCGAAGCGCTTGCTGCGCGCGGGGGACGCGTGCGCTATATACCCGTCCTGTCGGAGCCCGCTGCCGCCTGGGGCGGATCCCGTGGCTTGGCGCACGAAGCGGCGCTGCGAGATATCGCCGACCTTACGCAGCACCAGATCTATGCGGCCGGTCCGCCCGCCATGATGGAGGCCGTGCGGCGTGAATTTGGCGCGCGCGGCGTCGGTGCCGACCGGTTGTTTTTGGATTCCTTCGACTACGCGCCGGATGCGCTCACGCGCCAACGCACCAGCGCCGTCACCAAGTCGTGAGCTTCAGCCGAGTCCGCGCGCAACAAAGGCGCCGACAATCCGCGCGCACGCACGCCCGCGGCAATGCGGTCGCCCGGCAGCAGCCAATGGACGCGTTCAAATCCAGCCCGCAGCGCCGCGGATGCCGCCAGGTCGAGCAGGCGCGTGGCGATTTCCAAGCTGGTGGCCGCGATCACCTGCACCGCGCCGGCGTCGAAATGCTCCAACAGCTCTGCGAGCGCGGCATCGCTGGGGCGCACCGGCACCCGTTCATAGACATCAGCGATCACTACCTCGGCGCCGCGCCGCATGAGTTCCCGTTCGAGCAGGGCCCGGCCACCCCGGCCCTTGACCAGCAACACGCGACGGCCCGCCATATTCTCCAGCCAAGGACTATTCAACAGATTTTCAGAATCAAAACCCGCGCTCGGTTGCACGGCAACGCGATAGCCCGCGTGGTTGAGCGCCCGCGCCGTGGCCGGCCCAATAGCCGCCAGAGTCAGAGCGCGTTCTTGATTTAACAGCCCGGCACCGAATCGAACCGCGTTGGCACTGGTGAAAATGATGAGATCAAAATCATCGAGAGCGCCAAGTCGCGCCGCCACTTGGCGCCAATCGCCGAGGCCGCTGATTTCAATGACAGGGAAGCGCAGCGTGCTCGCGCCCTGGCCTTCCAACAGTCGGCACAGCGCCCTGGCCTGTTGCTCGGGTCGAGTCACCAATACGCCGACGCCGCGCAATGTCAGCATGGTCAGGCGTTGCGCAGACGCTCGAGCAAAGGTCCGGCGCCGGCCGCCAGAATTCGATCCCCCAGATGCCGGCCGAGCTCGGCCGGATTCTGCACGCTGCCCGACATCGAGTCCTTCAGCAGCAGCGAACCATCGGGCTCCGCCACTAAGCCATCGAGAGTCAAAAGATCTCCATCGATGTGCGCGTGCGCGGCAATGGGTGATTGGCAGCTCCCGCCCAGGCGCAGCGCAAATGCCCGTTCCGCATCCATGACGATGCGGGTGGCCGCATGATCCAGCGCGCGCAGCAGCGAACGCGTGTGCAAATCCCCGCTGCGGCATTCGATACCGATCACGCCTTGACTCACGGCAGGCAAGGAAATCGCCGGATCCAGCCGCGCCGTAATTCGAGATTCCAACCCTAGGCGCATCAAGCCCGCGCAAGCCAGCACAATGGCATCCATTTCGCCGGCATCGAGCTTTCGCAGCCGGGTGTCTACGTTGCCGCGCAAGGCTTCGACGTGCAAATCCGGACGCGCCGCCAGCAATTGCGCCTGGCGCCGCAGGCTGGACGATCCGACGCGTGCGCCTTGCGGCAAATCCTCCAGGCCTTTGGCCTTCGACGTCACCAACGCATCGCGCGCATCCGCACGCTGCAGCACCGCAGCGATCATCAGTCCATTCGGAAGCTCGCCCGGCATGTCTTTCATCGAATGAACCGCGATGTCCGCGCGCTGTTCCTCCAGCGCCACCTCGAGTTCTTTGATGAACAGGCCCTTGCCTCCCATGGCCGCCAGTGTTCGATCTTGAATGCGATCGCCCTGGGTGTTGATCGGCACCAATTCAATCGCCAACCCCGAGTGTGCCTGGAGCAGCAAAGTGCCTACATGCTCAGCCTGCCACAGCGCCAGCGGGCTCTGGCGAGTCGCGATTCGCAGCGAGGTGCATGCTTTCGCAATCATGCCGGCTTGGGCGCGTCAGGAAACAGCTTGGCCTTCAGCCGGTAGATCGACGAAATATCCTCATCGCCGAAACCCTGCGCGATCAGCTGGGCATATTGCTCCAGAGTGGACTCGACCACCGGCAGTTGCGCGCCACGCTGGGCCGCCATGTCGCGACAGATCCGCAAATCCTTGTCGTGCAGACGCACCCGAAAACCCGCGGGAAAGTTGTTATGCGCCATGAAGGGCGCGCGATTCACGAAGTACCAGCTTGCCCCCGCGCCTGCGCCCAGCAGTTCGATCAACCGATCGAGCGGCAAGCCTTCGGCGTGAGCGAAAGCCATGGCCTCACCCACGGCTTGAATGATTCCGGCGCACATGATTTGGTTGGTGGCCTTGGCCGCTTGTCCCGCGCCGCTTGCGCCAAGATAGGCTACGGTTTTTCCCATCGCCTCCAATATGGGTTTGGCACGCGCGAACTCGGGCTCATCGCCGCCCACCATGATGGCGAGCGTCGCCTTGCGCGCCCCTTCCACCCCGCCGCTCACCGGACAATCTAAAAATCCCACGCCGAGAGTGGCCAGCTGCGCGTGCAGGTCGCGCGCCGTGCCCGCTCCCACCGTGGAGCAGTCGATGACCATCATGTTGAGGTTCAGTCCCGGTTCGAGGCCCGCCACCACCGCGCGTAAATCCGCGTCCGCGGAGACGCAGATCACCACGGCTTCGCAGTTGCCCGCCAATTCCGCCAGGCTCGAAAAGGCGATACACCGCAGTTCCTTTGCCAGGGCGGCGGCTTTGTCGGTGGTTCGGTTCCAGACGCCTGTGAGCAGACCGGCACGATGCAGGCTGCGTGCCATGTGCCCGCCCATGGCACCTAACCCGACGAAACCTGTTTGCATACGCGTTCTCGATGTGGCTCTAACACGGATCAAAAGGGGAGTGTAGCGACGCGAAAACGCGAGGCGGGTGTTCCGCTCAATTCGGGCTGTTGCACACCGCGTCGATCTCGCGCTTGGCAGTGACCCGTTCAGAATCGATTTCCTCGGAGGTCAGATACTGGCGCTCGCCGTCGGCCCCCGTCTTGTAGATGCGTCTGCCTTCGATTAATTTCTTGTAGCGTTCCTGCGCGTCGGCGCATTGCTTTTCTTTCACCTGCGCCACGTCCTCAGCCACGGCCTTCTTGGCGGGATCGTCCGTTGCGGATGAAGCGCGGGCAGCCGGCTTGGCAGCGGCGGTCGATGCAGAGGTAGGGCTGGGGAGTGCCGAACGAGCCGCGTGAGTGCCGAGCAATTCCACGACTTCCGCATGCACGCCGGCGGGGGGCCGATCGCCGTATTGTAATTTGCCCTGCGCGTCGGTCCACTTGTAGACCACGGCCGAAGCCAACCCGGACCAGGCCAACAAGGCCGCGCATAACAAAAAGCGTTTCATTGTCCGAACCTCGCTTCAAAGTTCACGCACGTCAGAGCTACAATGCGCGCGATCCGGCTTCTCCGGTACGAATTCGCATCGCTTGGGCGAGCTCAGTGACGAATATCTTGCCGTCGCCGATTTTACCCGTGCGGGCGGTCTCGATGATGGCTTCGATCACTCGATCGACTTGTTCGTCCTCCACCGCCAGCTCGAGTTTGACCTTGGGCAGGAAATCCACGACATATTCCGCTCCCCGATAAAGCTCAGTGTGACCTTTTTGCCGCCCGAAACCCTTGACCTCGGTCACGGTAATGCCTTGCACCCCTACGTCCGCGAGGGCGGAACGCACATCATCAAGCTTGAAAGGTTTGATGATGGCAATGATCATTTTCATACGGACAAACTCCTCGTTCATAAGGCTGCAGTGTAGCAGCGGGAAAAATATCGTAAATTGCTGCAGTACAGCATGGAGAAATGCGATCAACTGTTGTATAAGCGCTAAAGCGTCTTGCGCCGGGCGCGCGAATATAAAAAACGGCACGGGTCATGATTGAAAGACCCGTGCCGCCGGGATATCGCACCGACGGGGGAGTTGGCTGGCTTGCCGGCGCGAGATGCTCCTAAAATGTCAGTAGTTGGCCTCGCTCGATCGCGGGCGAGGCCTCTGAAAGCCTCGCCGAAGTGGCTGTGCTACCGAGCACTGTCATGAATTTTGCCTGTCTCATTTAAACCACGTTTTAAATGGCGTCGGGCCCCGTTTCACCGGTTCTAACCCGCAACGCCTGGTCCAGTTCGAGTACCCAAACCTTGCCGTCACCGGTTTTCCCCGTCCTAGCCACGTTACAAACCGCTTCCATTACCTGTTCAGCAATCGAATCGTCCACCGCGAGCTCGATCTTGGCTTTGGGCAAAAAGTCGACGCTGTACTCGGCGCCGCGATAAATCTCCGTGTGCCCCCGTTGCCGCCCGTACCCTTGTACTTCGGTAACCGTAACGCCTTGAATGCCAATATCCGCCACTGCTTGTCGAACTTCGTCCAACTTAAAAGGTTTGATGATCGCGGTGATCAGCTTCATGCATTTTTCCCCGCTTTCATCCGTTAATTACGTCGCCTCCGACAGTGCATCGCGTACTATTAACCTAGTAATTGCAGCTTCCGTGCCAGCCTTCTGATTTCATCGAATCAAGAGCTTGCGTGTTTATAAGTGGGTGCTATGCACCGTAATGGAGCAATTCGAGAAAACTGATGCGTTATCGGAGTGCGACAATCCCCAGATTGAGGAGATCAGCATGACTTTTAAGTATTCAAGCAGTTTGGATGAATTGGCAAGGCGACTGGCCGATTCGGTTCCTGAGTCCGTTCGAGCCTTTGGCCGCGATCTGGAAGGTAACTTCAAAGCGGTGCTGCAAGCGCAACTGAGTAAACTCGATTTAGTGACCCGCCAAGAGTTCGATGTACAAGGGGCCATTCTCGAGCGCACTCAAGCCAACCTCGCGCAGATGGAAGCGCGCCTCAAGGACCTGGAAGCCAAGCTCGCGCCTCAATAGCCGCAAATACTCACAAGAACGTGAACCCTCACAGGGACGTGAGCAGTCGCGCCGGCACCGGCCTGGTCGGCGGCCAGAGCACATCGGGAGCCTCAGACACCGATGGGGAGGGCGGCGACCCTCCGCATGTGAGCACCGTGTTCAGCCGCGCGCCACTGGGCGTTGCCGCCCCCCAGGTCCGCGTCGAAGTTCACTTAGGTCCCGGCCTGCCCGCATTCGCCCTGGTGGGCCTTCCCGAGGCCGTCGTTCGAGAGAGCAAAGAGCGCGTCCGCTCGGCGCTCATGAATTCTGGTTTCAAATTTCCCAACCGGCGCATCACCGTCAATTTATCGCCCGCGGATCTGCCGAAGGAAGGCGGGCGGTTCGATCTGCCCATTGCCATCGGCATACTCGCGGCAAGCAAAAAGGAACTGAAAAACGCACTTATACATCGAGAATTCTATGGCGAATTGTCGCTCGGCGGCGAGCTGCGCTACATTCCCAAGTTATTGCCCGCGCTGATCGAAGGAACCCGCTGCGGCAAGGAATTGATCGTTCCCTTCGCCAATGCCCTCGAAGCGAGCTTGGTAGCCCATGCAAATCTCAAACTCGCCAATAATTTGCTCCAGGTCTACGATGCACTCCGTGGCATTGCCGCCCTTCCGAGCGCCGAGCACCACGAGCGCGCCGAAGATCCGGAGAAACCGGCTCCCGACCTAGCCGAAATTCGCGGCCAGTTTGCCGGCAAGAGAAGCTTGGAAATTGCAGCCGCCGGCGAGCACGGTACCCTGATGATCGGCCCACCGGGAACCGGCAAAACGCTGCTCGCACAATGCCTGCCGGGCCTGTTGCCGCCGATGACTTCAGCTGAAGCCCTGGAAGTCGCCATCCTGCACTCGGTGTCCGGACGCAGACCCAGCGCTGGAAGCTGCCGGCCATTTCGTAGCCCGCCGCACACCGCCTCCGTCGCTGCGCTGATCGGCGGCGGCGCCATGCAACCCGGCGAACTGTCTCTAGCCCATCTGGGAGTGCTGTTCCTGGACGAACTCCCTGAGTTCGCGCGCAATGCGCTCGAAGCGCTGCGCGAGCCATTGGAAACCGGCGTGGTGAACCTCACCAGGCTCAAGCGCACCTGCGAATTTCCCGCGAAGTTTCAGCTGATCGCCGCGATGAACCCCTGCCCGTGCGGATACGCCGGCGATCCGCGGGGCCGCTGCCATTGCACGGCGCAACGGGTCTCCCGGTACCGCAACCGCATTTCCGGACCACTCGCGGATCGCATCGACATCCATCTAGAACTCGCCGCCCTGCCGGTGGAACATTTGGTCAGCGAGGCGCCAGAGCGAGCGGAGACTTCCGCGTCAGTCGCGCAGCGTGTCGCCGCCGCTCGTCAGATGCAGATTAGCCGTCAAGGCAAGCTCAATGCGCGATTGTCGGCTGCCGAAATCGGCAAATACTGCAGAATTGACCGCAATTCGCGCACGCTACTCGCAACGGCGATCGCACGCTTTGGGTTATCCGCGAGGGCTTATCACCGAATACTCAAGCTAGCACGCACATGCGCCGATTTGAGCGGCGAGAGGGACATTCGAAGAACGGATGTGGCGGAGGCTGTGAAGCTGCGCGCGCTGGACTGGTCGCGCTACACCCCAAGCAACCCGGAATGACGAGCAGCACGCAATCGGCTATTGGCCGAGACAACAGCCAACAGCCTACTTGTTCAGCGACACCATATAGTCAACCGTCATGCGAATCGTCGCATCCGGCCATGTCGTACCGCCCTTGGCCGGCATATTCCCCTTGCCCGCGATTGCGTCTTTATACAACGTCTCCTTACCCTGAGCGATGCGCGGTCCCCAAGCAGCATGATCGCCTATTTTCGGGGCGCCATTGACGCCCGTCGTATGACAGGCCGAGCACACCTTAGTAAACGCCAACTCACCGGTCGCCGGTACATCCGCCACGGCTGTGGGCGCCGTCGATATGGCCAAGGCTGAATTGTCGGTGCCCGCGATGGCTTCCCGCGCAAAAGGACTGATATTAAGGTGGACGTACTTGAGGTGGATCGGATCCAACAATACGTTCTCGCCCTGGCTGTCTGCGCCCATCGAGCGCGCAACCCCGAAAAGGATAATCGCGAAGAGAATGAGAACGCCGAGCACCAAACTGAAGGAATTGAAGAACTGGGTATCCGAAGATTCGTTGTTGGACACGGTAACTCGCTGAAAATCGATTCAAAAACATCCGAGGAGCGCCGACAGTATATCGACAGCCGGCGAATCACGGAATAGCCGGCGGTCGGCCTCCCACTCCTGCCCGGGCAAGTAGCAGAACGGCGAAGCCGGCGATCACCGACGGAATGGCGGCCGTCAGAAATAGCCTGCCGTTTCCCCAATGCATTTCCAGAAACAGGCCACCGACCAGCGGCCCTGCGATGGAACCAATTCTACCGATGCCCAGCGACCAGCCGACACCGCTCGAACGAATGAAGGTGGGATAGTATTCGGCAGTGATCGCACTGATCGCCGGTTGGCCGCCAATCACACAAAACCCGGCCGCGAAAATCGGCAACAGCACCAATGCCGGAGTTGCGATCGTCTGACCCAGTTCAAAGATAGCCACCGCTGCGGCGAAGAAATTAACCGTCATCAAAGTAACCAGCCTGAAGCGCCGCGTGAGCAGTGCCAATAACAGCGCGCCCGTCAATCCGCCCACCTGCAGAAATGTGCTGCTGGTCACGGCGGTCTTCAGGCTCAGATGGGATGAACGCAGCAGGGTCGGCAGCCAATTGGATAGAAAATATAGCTGTAGTAGGTTGATGAAATTCAAGAGCCATATCAGGATCGTCGGCCAAAGTCGGCCATCCCTGAATAATTCGGTTACCGGGATGCGCGCGGTGGGCGCTTTGACCGATAGGAAATTTGCATTCGCAGCACTGGCCGCGGCCTTAGCATAAATTTTGCCCAAAGCAGTCTTGATCCGTGCTGGCTCCGCTCCCGTCATCGCGAGAAGTTTGGCCGATTCGGGCAGCAAGAAACACATTGATGCGGCGAGGAGCAGCGGGATTACGCCGCCTACCTCGAATAACGATCGCCAGCCGTAGGCAGGTATCATCCACGCTGCGTTATAGCCGCCGACTGCTGCACCCACGGTAAAACATGCCGCCATTATCATTACTGCGGCGGAGCGATTGCGGGCCGGGGTGAATTCCGACACCAACGCGAGAACGTTCGGCACCGTTGCACCGAGGCCGACACCGGTCACCAGCCGCATCAGCAGCAACTCACGCATGGTGTGCACCACGGCGGTCGCCAACATGCAAAGCCCAAAAAAAGTCACGCTGAGAATGAGTACGGGGCGGCGCCCGAGTCGATCGGCCAATGGGCTGATCGCCAGCGACCCGATCACCATGCCAAGCAGTCCGATGGAGAACACAGGTGCTAGCGCCGACGGCGAGATCTTCCAATCCTCGACGATGGCCGGCGCGACAAAGCCGATGACTTGTGCGTCGAAGCCATCCATGATCATGCACAGCGCGCCGAGCGCACACAAGCGTAGCAGCGATGCGCCGATATTCTGCCGGTCGATCAGCGCCTCGAGCCCCCCCAGACTCGCTGGAGCACGATCTTGGTTCACGCCGGCGTTTCCCCACCACCGCTAACCCGGGCCAGCTTAGGCGATGCCACGGCGGCGTTCACTCGCGGCAGCACCTCCTCAGCCATGAGTTGCATAGAGCGTTTGGCGATTTTAGGATCCGCCCAATCCAGGCCGGCGTAGACGAGCTCGCCAAAGTCGCCGATCTCATCGCGCAGTGCCAGGATGCGATCCACCACCTGATTGACCGTGCCGCAGATGACGCAGCCGTCGAGTACTCGATCGAGGGTGACCATTGCATCGGCTTCATCTCGGTGCGTCTTGAAGACGAACAGCCGGTTGCTACGCCGCAATTTATAAAGCAGCTGACGGAAATAGAACGCGTAGGGACTGCGCGGATCCCCGCCGCCATAGGCCGCCGCCGTTTTGTCATTGTCCGCGACAAAGATCGTGCGGGCGACACGCCAGTCTTCCCGATGCGCGGTCTGACCAACTTGAACTTTGCCTTCGACGTAATTGCTCCAGTGGGATGGCAACCACTTCGGCAGAAGGAAGTTGGCGGACAGGGGATGAAAATCCCGTCGACCCATGGCAAGGGCTCCCTGCGATCCTGGCGCCAGTACCGTGCCAACGATTTCGGGACGGGGATGTTGATAGGGTCTCGATAGTTTCCCGACCCCGACATTCAACGCTTGAGTCGTGGCCGTCGACACTTTGAAGCGGTTGCCCGGAAGGTCGATGTCGTAAGGAGGGTCGCGCTTCCAGATCTCGAGTATTACGTCGATGGCTTCGGCGAATATCTGGTTGCGGTCCATCTCTAGTATGCCCAGTGCCTCGGCGTCACTGGTCAGGGCGCCTGGACTGATGCCGAGGATGAAGCGGCCTTCAGCGAGATGATCGAGCATCGCCGCCTGTGCCGCGACGACCACTGGGTGATGCTGCGAAAGATTAACCGTTCCGGTCGCCAATTTAATGGTCTTGGTGTCGGTCACGAGAGAGGCTAGGAACAGCATGGAACTGGTAATTGTTTCGCACGCGTCGGAGAGATGCTCGCCGATGAACGCGTCATAAAATCCGAGCCTGTCGGCCAAAATGACTGCTTCCCGATCTTCTTTCAGGGTCTCTGCCCAACTGCGCCCCAGTGGGTGAACAGGCATGCTGAAATAACCCAATCGCATGGCGTGGTCTCCGACGACGTTGTTCCCGTCCGCGCATTACAGCATTGGTAAAGACAGCGAGAAACTCCTAATTTGATGAAAGATTGTTTCCAAAAATTCCGAAATCTAAGCGATTTGCATTCAATCCCGGGCTAGCTGGTCCCTGCTAGCGGCTCCCGTGCCAGCCCGCTCCCGTGCTGGCCGTCAGGGCGACCAGAAAATCGATGAAAACGCGAACTTTGGCAGGGAGGTGACGTTGCGCCGGATAGACGATGGAAACCGGCATACCAGCAATGGCATAGGTGGGCAGAATGGACCGCAGGGTGCCGTTTTCCAGGTCCTTGCGCACCAGCCACCAGGTGCCTTGGGCGATGCCGATGCCGGCCGCGGCGGCTTCTCTCAGCGCATCGCCGCTGTTCACGACGCAATTCCCGCTGACATGCACCGAAAGCGGCCCATTGGCGAGATCTCGAAACGACCAATCGGCCCCGAAACGGCCCGTGATGCAATTGTGATTGCGTAGCTCAGCCGGGGTTTGTGGTACCCCGTGGGTCTCAAGATACGCTGGGGCCGCGAAGGTCACCTGGGCCCCGCGCGTGAGTACTCTTGAGACGAGACGTGAATCTTTGATCTCTCCTGTCCGTACCGCCACGTCGTAGCCTTCGGCAATTAGGTCCACAGGCCTGTCGCTGAAATTCAATTCCACGGCGATGTCAGGGTAACGGCTGAAAAATCCTTGAAGCTCGGGCACGAGGGTGATTCGTCCGAACGCGAACGGGATCACCACCCGCAGCTGCCCCGCGTAGGACAGGCTGCCCTCGCGAAGGGCCGCTTCGGCATCCTCGAGATCGCTGAGTATGCGCACACAGCGCTCGTAGAATTGCTGGCCGTAGTCGGTCGTGCGTAGCCGCCGCGTGGTGCGATTGAACAACTGTGTGCCGAGTTCATCTTCCAGACGCGCCATCGTTTTGGTCACGGCCGACACTGACAGGCGCAGATTGCGCGCCGCTGCGGTGAATCCGCCATGTTCCACAACTTTGGAAAATATGACCAACGCCATGAATTTGTTCATCACAACGATTTTCCTTGTGGCAATTGCGGTGGGGCCCGCCGGGGCTTATTCGGCGCTTTTAGGGCGCCACGGAAACTCCGCATCCACTGGCGGCGTTATGCCGTGAGCGTTGATGGTGAGCCCCAGTAACGTGTAATAGCCCACCAGGGCAGTCAAATCGACAACGCTCTGCTCCCCCAACAACGCCATGGCGGCCCCGTAGGTTTTTTCCCCGACATGACCGGTCCGCAGCAGCTCTGTGCAATAGCCGTGCACCGCGCGGTCCGCCTCCATCCCCTCGCCCCACACGGGCTCTTCTGCGCGCCCGATACGGTTCAGGGTGTCGGCGGTTATGCCCTGCAGAGTCGCCAACGAGGCATGGGCATGCCATTCGTAAGCGCACCGCCAATGATGAGAAACGATCAGAATGGCAAATTCGCGAAGTCTTGCCGGCACAGTGCTCTGAAAGCGCACATACACACCGAGTTGCTCCACTTTCCCGGCGAGCGCAGGGCTGTGGAGCAAAGCCAGAAATGAAGGCGTTACCTTGCCGCGTGGACCCGCGGCGATTTGATCATGGACTGCCTGCTGGGCCGGCGTGAGGTGTGCGAGGTCGAGCGCCGTCAATCGTGTCATGGATTAGCCACCAAGGCGCGGTCGCTGAAAAAGTTGGCCAGCGCGTCGGCAACAGCGGCGGGCTGTTCGATACAGCTCAAATGCCCAGCTTCGCGGATTTCAACATATTGCGCCGCCGGCGTCGCCGCCTGCATCCCGCGCATGGTCGCGGGCGGGGCGCCCTGATCGTGTTCCCCGACCAAGTATAAAGTCGGTGTCGCGATACGACCGAGGTGGCGGAAATAGTCGAGTGCCAGCAGGGCAGCCGCGCACCCACGGTAACCGTTTGGGGAAGTACGCCTTATCATGGCTTGCACTTGCGCAGCACGGCCGGGTTGCCGCTGTCGAAAACCCGGCGCAAACCAACGCGCCATGCTTTGTTCGACTATGGGCTCCATGCCCTCTTCGAGAACCACCGCCCGGCGACCGACCCAAGCCTTTCGATAGTCGGGGGTAGTCGAAGCGCGCGCATCGCAACACGCGAGGCTCAGCAGGCGATCTGGATGATCCAACGCGAGTCCCAACCCGACCATTCCACCGAGGGAAATCCCGACGTAGTGGGCGCGAGGAATTTTCATGGCATCCATGAGCGCGACCGCGTCACGGGTGAGCATCTTAAAAGTGTAGTCGCCGCCGACAGACTCGGATCCACCGTGGCCTCTGGCATCGAACCGTAGAATGTTGAACCAAGAGCCCAATCTGGCGGCGACATCGGCCCAGATCGACATGTCGTTAGCGATACCATGGGCAAACATGACCCAAGGCGCATCGGGCTTTCGATCGATTGTACAATTGAGCGTAATGCCGTTGGCTTGGATCTGCATCTAGTGGGGAGGCGGTTGTGTCGCGGCCGGCGTATAAGCGCCGAACCCGCCACGATGGTAAAGGAGCGGTGCGCCCTCGGCGGCGGCGCACGATGTCACTTCGGCGATGAAGATGTCGTGGTCCCCACCCGGGTAAACTTCCAGCAGCCGACAGCTAAGATGAGCGATGCAGCCAGGAAGTAATGGCATGCCGGCATCGTCTATCGCCGTTTCCAATCCGTCGAAGCGATCGCCCCGCACGTCGACGAAGCGTCGAGCGAGGGATTCCTGCCCATGCCGTAGCAAGTTCACGGCCATTGCCCTGCGGGCTCGAATTGCGTCACCGGTCCTACTGCCTTTGCGCAAGCACACCAGCAGCAGACAGGGGTCCAACGACACCGACGCGAGAGAACTGATTGTCATTCCATGGAATGTGCCGCTCCATTCACTGGTGACCACAGCAACCCCCGTGGCGAAAGAGCCCATCGCCGCCCGGTAGCGGCCTGTGGTGGCTGGCTGTAGCTGCGGCTGTGTGCCCTGCATGGGTTTCGGACCTCCGTGAGACGCATAGAATACCCATACGGGGCACCTCCAAAAAGTCCGAAATTGGAAAATTTAAATTGCCAAATTGGCTTAAATTCAACATTGGGCTGGCCGGCCAGCGGTCTTCGGGCGGGCCCGGAACCCCCTCCAGGTGATATCTTCGGGTGACGATGACCGAAGCCTGGACTAAGGAGTGGGAGCGCCGAACTGTCAACGGAGCGTATCCGCTGCTGCGCTTTTTGGGCCGATCAAACCACAGCGTCGTGTTTCTCACCGAATGCAAGGCGCAAAACGTCGCCGAAGCCGCAATCAAGATCCTGCCGGACGACCCGGCGCTGACCCAGGCGCAGCTGTCACAGTGGAGGAGGGTTGCCAGCCTGTCGCATCCTCACTTGATTCGTCTTTTCGACGCTGGCTGTTGCCAACTCGGGGGCCATAAATTTCTGTTCGTCGTAATGGATCTTGCCGAACAGAATCTCGCTCAAGTTCTTCCCGGCCGGGCACTGACTTGCGACGAGGTACGGGACATGCTGCCTCCCGCCCTGGATGCGTTGGCCTATCTGCACGCCAAAAACTTGGTGCAGGGCGGGCTCAAGCCGCCCAACTTTCTGGTCGTCAATGATCACCTGAAGCTGGCGAGCGACACCATTCGACCGGCTGGCGAACCGCCGGCCACCATTGCCAAGCTGACTTTGTACGATCCTCCAGAGGCCAGAATCGGCAAGATATCCACAGCGGGCGACATTTGGGGACTCGGCATCACGCTCGTCGAGGCTCTTACCCAGGCTCCTCCTGCTTGGTCCCGCGATACCCTCGACACTGTCGCCCTGCCGGCAAATCTTGCGCAGGAATTCATGGGTACAGTACAGCGATGTTTGCAACGTGATCCCGGGCACCGTCCCGCGATTGCTGAACTCGCCGCACAATTCAAGCGTTCTGCACCGACGGCGCCGGATTCCGCCGCGCCGGCCGTCGTAAACGAACCGCTGGTCGCGACGCCATCCAAAGGGCAGTCGTCCAAGAAACCCTTGCTGGTTACGGCAATCATGCTGGGTGTCCTGACCCTGTGGGCGGTTTGGGCTGGCCTGTTTCACACCCATTTAGCCGTCCGCAAGCCCGCTTCAATTATTCCTCTCCCGCCACCCGCTGTCTTACCGTTGGCCCCGGCGGAGCATCCGAACGTGAGTGTTTCAGGGCTCCCCACAGTGCTTCAACAAGAGATGCCGGACATTTCGCGAAGTGCGCGTCAGTCGATTCGCGGCGTCATCAAGGTAGTGGTTCGTGTGACGGTCGACGGCTCTGGCAACGTCGTCGGCGCGATTGCGGATCACCGCAGCTCGAGCAAGTATTTCGTGCGTGCCGCAACCAAAGCCGCACAGCAGTGGAAGTTCGCTCCGGCTGCCGACCAAGTTTCGCGAGTGTGGCTGCTGCAATTCGAGTTCACTCGTGCCGGTGCGGCGGCGCACGCCGCTGCAATGCGCTAGAGGCGGCTACTGCTTTCGGAGGCCGTCCATCGACCCGCAATGGAAATCGTCTACACACTGCGCATCGACGCGCCTTACTTCAAAACCCTCATCGATCGCTACTATCGGCAACGGCCCATGCTCTTGCGGCTACCGGCGCGGTTTGGAATGCTCGCTATTGTGGTGAGTTGCGTTTATTTATGGAACAAGACCGTTTCCGCGGTGATGGCGCTCGGGGTCTCCGTAGTTGTCGCCGCGGTGATATTCTGCGGGGTTGCATTGACAAAACTTGCTGTGCTGCAACGCTTCAAGCGCCGTGCCGATTTTGGAACCGATGTAACGGTCACCCTATCGACCGACGGCTTGACGGCAAGCAGCGAGAACTTGCAAGGAAAGTGGGGTTGGGCCTCATATCCGCGCTCGGTACGCTATGGCGACGGCATTCTGCTGCTTCGAGCCGGCGTCATCCGTTGGCTGCCGGACGCGGCGATCGTGCAAGGAACTGCGGAGCAAGCGACTGCACTCGTCATTTCCAAAACCACGCTGCGTCGTGTCGCTACCTCGCGTGCATGACGTGTCCCAGCTGCGCTACGTTCGACATTTTCTGCTCTTGGGTGCCTTTGCCATCGGATTGATCGTAGTGGATCGAACCATTCATCCGCTCGCATTGAGCTTCGCTCTGTATGGCGTGCTGCACGCGCTGGCATTGGTCCTCGCACTGCGCTCGCGCAAATCCCCGCTGCTAAAAAAGCTGACGTTTATCGCCATTGCCGGGAGCTTGAGCGTGTTGACTCTCGGGATCGGCTTGATGGGAGGGCGGCTGATCGGGCTCCTCCCCAGCGGATGGGGGTTCCCGGTGCTGCTAGGATTCTCGTCAATGACCGGTGCTTGGACTTACGTACTGGTGATTCGCACCTTTTGGATTCCTGCCTTGACCCCCCTCTGTATGGCTGCCATTGCGATCGCCTGCTTACTGGCGACCGTGATGGCGGCGCAGACGCTCAGCCTCTCGGCTCTGCTCGGCCGCTGGTGGCTGGCTGTTTTCTGGTGGAGCGCGCTGTCGGGCGGACTATGCTTTTGCGAAACGCGCCAAAGGGCCCGGACTTAATCGCTTTCCGGCGAAAGCCGTCGAACGACTTGAGTTCTTGCAGTCGATCCGACAAAAAGTGCGCGCCGTCCGCGACAGTCGCCCGCAATACAGCATTGCACTTGCAGCATTTCAGTCATTCGTTCCTCTGTATGCTGCGCAAACTGCGGGCGCTGCGCATGTTTGCCACTCCTCGCTGGGCGTCACACGTCAGTTTTGCGACGGGTATGTTAATGTTCGCTCACGGAAACACGGAGAGGCCTGAAGTGAAGTCTTTATTGGTGATTGTCGGGTGGTGCTTGCTGTTTGTCGTGTGTTGGCCATTGGCGCTCCTGGCCATCCTTCTCTGGCCCTTGTTGTGGCTTTTGTCGCTGCCGTTGCGATTGCTGGCCATCACGTTCGATGCTGTGTTTGCGTTGCTACGATCCATTTTGTTTTTGCCGGCGCGACTTCTCGGTTACCGAGATAGTACGGCCGGCCGTACGTAAATCGGCAGTCACCCATGATTCCGGCTCGAGAAGCCCTGGCACTCTTGCAGGAGGGCAACCGGCGCTTCGTGTCGGATATTACCAGTCGCGATGCATTTGAAAGCCGGACGCGTCGCCTCGAGCTTGCCTCGGGCCAGGAGCCATTCGCCGCTATTCTCGGCTGTTCCGATTCGAGGGTGCCGGTCGAGATCGTCTTTGATCAGGGTCTCGGCGATCTATTTGTAATCCGCGTTGCCGGCAACATCGTTGCCCCCTCGCAAATCGGCAGTGTCGAGTTTGCCGCGGAACAGTTTGGAACGCGGCTGGTCGTGGTCTTGGGCCATTCGCA
>JALYIW010000080.1 GCA_030775625.1 Pseudomonadota bacterium
TCCGGAACGAGCGTTCGCTTGCATTCATCCAGAAACTGCTGAGTTTCCCCAAACGAAAGGTGTTCAAAAAAATGCGATGAATAGATCTTCCTTATGCTTTCATTCGGAAACGGTATGCCTTTTCTTAGATCCCAGTAGATATCGCACGTTCTTGTCACATCGATCGTTATCCACTCTCCGATTCCCCGCTTGTTGCCCGCTCCGAGCTCGACCGATATTTCGCCTCCTTCTAGCAATAGGCGTCGAATTTTCCTCTTTGATAACTGATGCCGTATTGCCGCGGCGGCAGGCACCACTAACGGCAGTTTTTCTCGTAGCAGAGTCTTGACTTTTTGAATCATTTTCCCTCAAAACCGATTAACCAGCGCGAGTCCCGGGATATTCGCCCGCGCCTGCCGGCGTATACTTGCCCTCATGTACACGCACATTTTGCACGAGGCGGAGCCAGGTGGATACGCCGTCGATAATGGCAACCATTACGATCGTCATTCGCCGGCAAATTAAAATAAGAAAACTTCATCATGAAGCCAAATTTTAGAGCCCGATTGGTAAACGTGTTGCAACGCTGGGTCGAGGGGTTTTATCGCACGTGCAAATTGTAATGGCCCCGCTGTATTGGGTGGGGTTTAAGAGTCAACATTGGTATCCTTCGGCCATTTTAACGGACGGAATTGAGTATTTTCCTGTGGCATAAGTTGAACAGCGTCAAATCCGACTTACTATTGCAGCTCCAGCCAGAATGAGAGTGTTGGAGAGTCGTCGCCTTCGTATACCCGTCTGTCCCGCACGAAGTTTTGCCATCCTCGAGACAAGCGATTTCTACTCTCGCTGTAGTACCGAGCATCATGCTTGGGCTCGAAAAGCCATCATATATGCGGGGTTCATCAGCGATTAATTTGGAGAGACCAGCTTCGATGTAAACGGACCTCTAGACCCAGCCTAGAACCGCGGCGCCGAGAAGAATGATATTATCCGACCTTCGACGCCGTCCTCCTTCCTTTAGAAAAAATCGAGCGATCCGATAGCGACGCGTCAGACTACGCGGTTTGTTCAATAGGCTGTTCCATTCTGCTATCGTCGCGTCGGTAGGCGCGGCCAACGCGCAAACTTGAACGATCGCCCGAAGCTGCTCAAGGTACCAGCCGCCTTTGATGAGTCTGAGTCGCTTCGTTACGCCGCCTAAGCTTAGCCTCGCGCCCGTGTCGTTGCCGGGATGCTGTCGGTACCGCAACATCGGTCGCCGGTCAAAAGACCACTCGTTCTTCCACGATCTTGCTAGGGCGTAGATTGCCCAGTCATGATAGTGCAGTGACCTGGTCTGAGTTCCATGCTCCAAGAAGAACGCTCGTAGCCGACAGTAGAAAGTTGCGGTAAGCACGAACGTGCAGCCCTGACCAGCGCCCTCAAACATAAAATCCGACGCGGTGACAACATTAACCTGACGCAGAGTTTTTTCGCGGCCATCGCTCCAGAAAGCCGTTACCGCACACGAATATCCGTCGGCACTTCTAGTGGTCAGCGTGGAGCAGCCGCGCCTCAGCTTTCCGGGTAGCCAAATGTCGTCTTGATCGGCAAAGGCAAAAAATTCATACCCATCGACCGAGGTATTGCGAATTAGCCAAAGGAAGTTTTGTGCAGCGGACCCCGTCGGGGCGGGCGGGGATATAACTCGAACTCTCTGATCGTGTGCGAATCGCGCGATCTTCGCGAGCGTGTCATCTGATGATCCATCGTCGCTAACAAGTAAATCAAGATCTACGCCGGCCTGATTTAATATCGATTCTATCTGTTCGACAATCCACTTTGATCCGTTGAATGCCGCCAATAGAACCAATACCTTCGGGAGCGTCATTTTTGTCTTTGAGTTCGTTACCCAAGTTTCGCGCAATAGTCCCTTCGATTGGTCACCGGCGGAGCCGTAAGCGAGTTTGATCCGTCTTTTTCCTTGAGGCGAGTATCTTGAGGATGACTCGTCGGTGGACTTCACCGACGATAATCAGGGATCTGCACTTACTTCGCTATGCAGCGGTGGCTGGGGCACACCGAGCGTCGCAGCGTCGGCTTGACGCTGGGGCGTATCAATAGGCACCGTTGCGCCTCAACACTGCTGCCGGTGTCGCCGCCAGAATGTAAATATCTAAAAATATACTCTGGTTCTGAACATAGAATTTATCCATCGCCACGCGACGCCGGTACGTCGTCTCGCTGCGGCCTTTGACCTGCCATAGGCCGGTCAGCCCGGGCTTCACGGCCAAGTACCTTGATGCGTTACGGCCATAACGCAGTAGCTCGGCGCGAACGATCGGGCGCGGACCGACTAAGCTCATTTCGCCCCGTAGGATATTCCATAGCTGCGGCAGCTCATCGAGGCTGGTCAAGCGTAGAACACCACCCGTCCTTGTAATGCGCGGATCATTGCGGAGCTTGAAGTCTTTAGTCCATTCATCGCGCAGTTCCGGATGCTCGTTTAGAAGCTGCCGCAGCACCTGCTCGGCGTTTCGGACCATGGTGCGAAATTTTAGGCAGTGAAATGGTCGCCCGTTGCGACCGATGCGCTTGTGCCAGAACAAGACGGGTTGTCCCTCTATGCGGATGAGGGTAACGATTGCCAGGATCAGCGGCGAGAATAATAAGCCGAGAAATAGTGCGCCAATGATATCAAAGGCGCGTTTGGCGAAATATGTAGGCTGAATGATCGGTGAATATTCGGCATCGGACAGGGGCAAAGGCAGCGCGGTGGCGTCGCTTGACGCATCACCCCTCACCACATGAAGGCCCGGCACGACACCGCTGGAATCCGCTACGGAGGATGCGGTCTCATTGTCGTCATCGCGCCGTGGTGCACGTGCGGCGGATGCGAGTCGGAAATGATGCTCATCCCTCATTCATGTCTCTCCTTGCGACTAAAAGATGCCAAAGCCAATTTTCAGCAAGGTTCATGCTGTTCAGCGTCCTTAACAGGCTGACTAATAAATTCAAAGTCTTGGCGTGCGCCTTCAGCACAATTCAAAAATGAACTGGATCAAGAACAATTTCAACCCTTATTTCGAAGTTATTGCTCGCCACCGTGGTTTTCTAACGACACTTAATCGAGCGTAGGGAGATTACATCCGGTCGTACTGGCTGAGGGGATCGTCTATCGGCAATTGGACAACCGGCCTCACCACGCTGTTGAGGAGTCTTCTAACCTACGCCGATGAATTGTTTATGACTGTCCGGACAAATCTGGGATTCGTGTCCGTTTGGGTCCTACTTGAATGAAGCCGCTATACCCCAGTGTGGGGCTACGTCGTCGATTTAGACGTTGACGCGGCGGAAATCAATTCCGCCACGGGCGATAATTAATAGGCGCCACTGGTGGTGAATACCACTCGCAGCGTCCTTAGCAAGATGTACATATCGAGAATCACACTTCGCGAACGCACATAGCATACGTCGAGCGCTACACGTCTGCGGTAGTCCGTATCGTTGCGTCCCGATATCTGCCAAAGCCCCGTGATGCCGGGTCGGGTCGACAGAAAAGTCGCAACATTTCTTCCATACCGGCGCAATTCATCCGGAACAACGGGCCGCGGGCCCACCAAACTCATGTCTCCACGCAGTACGTTCCACAACTGCGGAAGCTCATCAAGGCTGGTTCTGCGCAAGAAACGACCTAAGCGGGT
The DNA here is from genome assembly GCA_030775625.1 of Pseudomonadota bacterium. Lineage (GTDB taxonomy): Bacteria > Pseudomonadota > Gammaproteobacteria > Steroidobacterales > Steroidobacteraceae > Bog-1198. The sequence goes on from JALYIW010000080.1 coordinate 3,666, forward strand.
AATTCGAGGATCGTCTCTAAGCTTATGATCTCGCAGCCATTCTTCCTTTATTCGGCGATCGCTGTCCAGAAGGTTCTGCAATACACGATCGGCGTCCGTGACCATCGTCCGAAACTTGAAGCAATCGAAAAATACGCCGCCTCTGCCGACCCTGCGGTGCCTAAACAAAGGAGACCCCCCTGATACGTATGCACAGGCCATCATTGTGACGAGCAAAGGCGACAAAAAGACGATCGCAGCGATCGCTCCCACAATATCGAAGGCACGCTTGAATAGGGGGTAGGCGCCACGTTCAGCCAAGATAGGGCCATAATTGGATACATCGAACCGGTCGCAGGCCCGGCGATCGATTTCTACAACACTAAGGCTGCTGAAACTGCCGGCGTCCAAATGCACGGATACCTCGGCCGCTGAATCGTCGTCGATTATTGCTATTGATTGCGAGGTTGTTCGTCGTTTCGAGAGGCCACCGTAGCCTTGAGGCATCACATTTCTTCCTTGAGTCAATGACGGTGGGAAACTAGCGGCGATAGCTTCGGGAACCTAACAAAAATCGCTCCATTTTGCCCCATTTTTGTGCATGATATACAAAACATGTACACCTCACCAGTACGTTTCGGCCAGCGATACCCCAGAGAACCAAGGACTTGAGTGTTAACGCCGCATCTCAATCCACGTTGACGACAAAGATTTAGACTAACTGGATTAGAACAGGACTTCTCATGACGAATTCGTTAATTGCGTCATAAGTTGGTATCCACTCATGATGAATAGCTTTACGTCCGTCGCAAATTTGTATTTCTTGCAACGCGGCCCCGCAGCTGCGACCTGGTGACACTGCTGGGTTGTTCGCGGCGTATTCAGTAATCGGCCCGTTCCCCGTTACTGGCGAGAAGGTGTACCAGGTTGTCGTGCCACGGGCTGTTGTGGTTCGACCACAAAGCACGGATCCGGCTTTCGCTTTTCGGCTGGGCTATATCGCTATACTCTCGCTCGGGTCGAATTCACGTTCGCGAAGCTCAAACTCTTAGCGGCGTGAGGCTCGCGGACGGCATATATCACAAGGGTTGGAGGTAGACTTGTCTAAAACGGCTTTGATCACCGGCATTACCGGCCAGGACGGCGCCTATCTCGCGGAGTTTTTGCTGGCCAATGGCTACAGCGTCCACGGCGTCAAACGCCGGGCCTCGTCCTTCAATACCGACCGCATCGATCACCTGTACCAGGACCCGCATGAGCGAAATGTTCGCCTGAAGTTACATTACGGAGATTTAACGGATTCGACCAACCTGATTCGAATCATCCAGGAGGTCCAGCCGGACGAGATCTACAACTTGGCGGCGCAAAGCCACGTCGCGGTCTCCTTCGAAACCCCCGAATACACGGCGAACTCCGATGCCGTGGGTACCTTGCGAGTGCTCGAAGCCATACGGATTCTGGGTTTGCAGAAGAAAACCCGGTTCTACCAGGCCTCTACCTCCGAAATGTTCGGCAAAGTCCAGGAAATTCCGCAGCGCGAGACCACCCCTTTCTACCCTCGCTCGCCTTACGGTGCTGCGAAGGTCTATGCCTACTGGATTACCGTAAACTACCGCGAGGCTTATGGCCTCTATGCGTGTAACGGCATACTTTTCAACCATGAATCACCCCTACGGGGGGAGACCTTCGTGTCCCGCAAAATCACGCGGGCATTGACCCGTATCCATGTGGGGCTGCAGGAAACCCTGCATCTGGGTAATCTGGATTCACGCCGGGACTGGGGTCATGCGCGCGACTACGTACGCGCGCAATGGCTGATGTTGCAGCAGGAGACGGCCGAAGATTTCGTCATCGCCACGGGCAAACAGTACTCCGTCCGAGACTTTGTCGAGGCGGCGGGCACCCGACTCGGCATGAAAATCGACTGGAAGGGCGAGGGCGTGAACGAAGTGGGTATCGACACGGTCACCGGGCGCACCTTGGTGCGGGTCGATCCCCGTTATTTCCGGCCCACGGAAGTCGAGACGCTGTTGGGCGATGCCACCAAGGCGCGGCAAAAGCTTGGTTGGACCGCGGAAGTGCCCTTCCCTGAACTGGTGGCCGAAATGGTGGCTTCGGACCTCAATGTCGCGAAACGCGACGCCATGGTCGCCAAGGAAGGCTACAAAGTTTATAGCCATCACGAGTAGCGGCCATGACACTGAGCCGGGATTCAAGCATTTTTGTAGCGGGTCATCGGGGTCTCGCAGGGTCAGCCGTGGTGCGGGCGCTCACGGCTCAGGGCTACCGGAACCTTCTGCTGCGCAGCCATCGCGAGTTGGATCTGACCGAACAGGGGGCGGTCAGGGAATTCTTTCAGCGGGAGCGGCCGGCCGCGGTGGTCATGGCGGCCGCGCTGGTGGGCGGGATTCATGCCAATAATTCGCGCCCCGCGGAATTCATTCGCGACAATCTTTTAATTCAAGACAATGTGATCGACGCGGCCTATCGGGCGGGCGTCGCCAAATTCGTCTTTCTGGGGTCGAGCTGCATCTACCCGAAGCTGGCGCCCCAGCCGCTCAAGGAGGAATACCTGCTCACCGGCCCCTTGGAGTCCACCAACGAATGGTATGCCGTCGCCAAGATTGCGGGACTCAAGATGTGCCAGGCCTACCGGCGGCAGTATGGCTTCAATGCGATTTCTTTGATGCCCACCAATCTGTACGGGCCGGGCGATAACTTTGATTTACAGAACTCGCATGTGCTGCCGGCGTTGATCCGGCGGTTTCACGAAGCGAAGCTGCGTGGTGATGCGACCATGACCATCTGGGGAACGGGTACGCCACGCCGTGAGTTTTTACACGTAGACGATTTGGCCGATGCACTGGTTTACTTGATGAATACCTACGAAGACGAACAAATCGTGAACGTCGGTTGGGGCGAGGACCTGACGATTCGCGAACTCGCCGAAACAGTTGCGGCTGTCTCCGGATTCCAGGGCCGATTGACTTTCGATTCGAGCAAGCCCGACGGGCCACCGCGCAAACTACTCGATACGGCACGGCTGACCTCGCTTGGCTGGAAGCCCAAAATCACGCTGAGAGCCGGCATCGAGCAGACCTACTCGTGGTTCAAACAACATGCCGCGGACGCACGCCTCACCGCTTAGGGTCGTGCTCGCGATACAGGGGGGTAATACTTGGCTAACAGAGCGATTCTAGTCACCGGCGGCGCCGGTTACATCGGTAGTCATGTCGTTCGCCAATTGGGGGAGGCGGGCGAAAAAGTCGTGGTCCTCGATAACTTGAGCCGAGGCTTCAGGCGGGCCGTCCCCGCCGACACTCTGGTGGTTGGCGAAGTGGGCGACCCTGCGCTGGTGTCCCGGCTTATGGCCGAGCACGGTGTCGATACGGTGATGCACTTTGCCGCCTTTACCATCGTGCCCGAATCGGTGGCGCAGCCCCTGAAATACTACGGCAATAACACCTGTTCGACGCGGGCTCTGTTGCAGGCTTGCGTCGAGAATAACGTCAAGAACTTTGTGTTTTCTTCCACCGCGGCGGTCTATGGCATGCCGGATAAAGACTATGCGGACGAAGAATCCGCGACCCGTCCCATCAACGCCTACGGTACCTCCAAACTCATGAGCGAATGGATGCTGCGCGATGTCGCGGCGGTGACGGCCATGCGGTACGTCGCCCTGCGTTACTTCAATGTGGCGGGGTCGGATCCCGGCGCAAGAATCGGACAGGCCACTCTAGGGGCGACTTTGCTCACCAAAGTCGCCTGTGAGGCAATGGTGGGTAAACGACCGCATGTGTCTGTATTCGGCAGTGACTACCCGACTCCCGATGGCACCGGCGTGCGCGATTACCTGCACGTCGAAGACCTGGCGTCGGCGCATTTGAACGCCCTTCAGTACCTGCGAGGCGATGGCAAATCGGTCACCCTCAACGTGGGCTACGGACATGGATATTCGGTGCGTGAGGTGCTGCGCATGGTCGAACACGTCGGCGGCAAGCCCTTGGTGATTCGCGAGGAAGCGCGGCGCGCAGGCGATCCTGCTTATTTGGTGGCTAAGGCCGACCGCATTCGAGCGGAACTCGGGTGGCAACCGCGATTCGATGACCTCGAGAAAATCGTCTCCCACTCGCTGGCCTGGGAAAGAAAACTGCTCAAGGATCCCTGGGCCTGACGGAATTTGACTCTTGAAACTGCTTCACGTAATTTACGTGAACTTGCTTAAATATTGGGTTGAATCATGGCTGCGAAGCATAATATCACCGTGGCGATCGAGCGTGGACTGCTGAAAAAAGCGCGTGTCATCGCTGCACGCAAAGGCAAGAGCGTGAGCGCTCTGCTGGCCGATGAATTGTGCGAACTCGTTGCGGGCGACGCGCTCTACGCGGCAGCTCGGAAACGAGCGTTCGCTCTCTTTTCGACGCCGATGGCCCTTGGGGGCGCTCCTCTGGGCCGTGAGGCATTGCATGAGCGACGTCATCTTCGTTGATACCAATATCCTGATTTACGCACACGATATTGATGCGCCTTTGAAGCGCGACAGCGCGATAGAGCGTTTGCGTTTCCTATGGGAAACGGGGTTCGGCAGAGTCTCCGTACAAGTTCTTCAGGAATTTTACGTGAATGCGACTCGTAAGCTCGCAAAACCGATTGCTCGGTCAATTGCGCGGGAGGTCGTCAGTAGCTACAGCGCCTGGGTTCGTGACGTGACCTCCCCTGACACCGTGCTCAGAGCCACCGATATTGCGGAGATGGCGCAAATATCATTTTGGGATGGTTTGATCGTGGCCTCTGCCGAACAGGTTGGAGCTTCACAAATTTACAGCGAAGACCTCAACTCGGGCCAGTCGATTGCCGGTATTCTCATCGTCAATCCATTGATTCCTAGGTCTTCATAACCTGGTGATTGCGCGCTTGCCGTACTTTACTTGCCCTCCCAAAACCGCTATCTTTCTGCCACTTTTCCCAGTTAAATCAGAATATTACGCATGCGAATAACGATTTTTGGCTCAGGTTACGTGGGCCTGGTGACGGGCGCATGCCTTGCGGATGCCGGCAACCATGTGGTCTGTGTTGACGTGGACCAGCACAAGATCGCCATGCTCAAACAGGGCGTATTGCCCATTCACGAGCCGGGTCTTGAGGCCGTCGTTGCCCGCAACGTCGAGGGCGGCCGATTGCACTTCACGACCAACGCCAAGGAGGGGGTAGACCACGGTCTGTTCCAATTGATCGCCGTCGGTACGCCGCCGGACGAGGATGGCTCGGCCGATTTGAAGTATGTCTTGGCAGTGGCACGAACCATCGGCGAGCACATGACGGACTACAAAGTCGTCATCACCAAATCGACCGTGCCGGTGGGCACGGCGGATAAGGTTCGAGCGGCAGTCGCTCAATCCCTGCAAGCGCGCCGCGCCAGCGTCGAGTACGACACGGTGTCGAACCCTGAATTCCTCAAAGAGGGGGCGGCGGTCGCGGACTTCATGAAACCGGATCGTGTCATCATCGGCACGGACTCGGAGCGCGCGACCGAGTTGCTGCGATCTTTGTACGAACCCTTCACCCACAGCCGCGATCGAATGATCGTCATGGATGTGCGTTCGGCGGAGCTGACGAAATACGCCGCCAACGCCATGCTCGCCACCAAAATAAGCTTCATGAACGAGTTGGCCAACCTGGCAGAGCATTTTGGCGCCGACATCGAGCATGTGCGGATCGGGATTGGTTCGGATCCGCGTATCGGCTATGCGTTCATATACCCCGGGGTGGGCTATGGCGGCTCGTGTTTCCCCAAGGACGTTCAGGCCCTCAAGCGCTCGGCCGACGAGGTGGGCTACGAAGCCAGCGTGTTGAGCGCGGTGGAGAGCGTCAACAACCGCCAGAAGCATATCTTGTTCAACAAGATAAAGGCGCATTTTGGGCAGTTGCGCGGCAAGACTATCGCGATCTGGGGCCTGGCATTCAAACCGAACACGGACGACATGCGCGAGGCCGCGAGTCGCGTATTGATGGAATCATTATGGGCCGCGGGGGCCAAAGTCCGTGCGTATGACCCAGTGGCGATGCCGGAATGCGAACGCCTCTACGGGAAGCGTGAGGATCTGGTGCTGTGCAAGACCAGCCCCGAAGTGTTCGACGGCGCGGATGCGCTCGCCATCGTCACGGAATGGCGGGAATTTCGTAGCCCGGATTTCGAGCACATCAAATCGACGCTGCGTGTGCCCGTGATATTCGACGGACGCAACCTGTATGACCCTGCGCACTTGGCGAAAGCCGGCTTCACTTATTATGCAATCGGCCGCGGCGAGCGCTCGAAAGTGATTGCCTCGTGACGCTGTTGGTGCCTGTGATTTTATCGGGCGGCGCGGGCACCAGGCTGTGGCCGCTGTCGCGAGAAATGTATCCAAAGCAACTGTTGGCGCTTACCGGCAAGCTGACCATGATTCAGGAGACTGCGACGCGCCTTGGCGGCATTGCGGGCGCGGCGGCGCCCATCATCGTGTGCAATGAAGCGCATCGCTTCACGGTGGCAGAACAAATCCGCGCCCTGGGAGTGTCTCCATCGGCGATCCTGCTCGAGCCCGTGGGCCGCAACACGGCGCCTGCGGTAGCGCTCGCGGCGCTCAAGGCAATACAAATGGATCCCGCGGCGGTAATGGTGGTGGCCCCCGCGGACCATGTGATTCGCGATGCCCGTGGCTTTCAATCGGCCGCCGGCGTCGCGGCGCGCTTGGCGTCGCAAGGCGCTCTCGTGACCTTTGGCATCGTCGCGCACGCCCCGGAAACCGGCTATGGGTACATCCGCCGCGGTGAGGGCGACGGGCCTGCCTATCCGGTGGCGCAGTTCATCGAAAAGCCGCCTCTGGACGTGGCGCAGCAGTTCGTGTCGTCGGGCGATTACTTTTGGAACAGCGGCATGTTCGTGTTCAAGGCGTCTCGCTACTTGGCTGAGCTGGCAGCGTTTGCTGCGGATATTCTCGAAGCCTCGACGTCGGCGTTCAACGCGGCGCAGGCGGATTTGGATTTTGTACGCATCGACAAGACTGAATTCGCGAAATGCCGCAGCGAGTCCATCGACTATGCAGTCATGGAAAAAACTCGCGACGCGCTGGTTTTGCCGCTCGACGCCGGCTGGAGCGATGTCGGGTCATGGTCCTCGCTGTTCGATGCATTGCCGGCTGACGAGGACGGCAATGTGCTGCAGGGCGATGTGATGGTGCACGACACCCATGAGTGCTATGTGCACTCGACCAGCCGCTTGGTGGCCGCGGTAGGGATGGACGATCACATCATCGTCGAAACCAAGGATGCCGTCCTGGTGGCGCCCAAGGAGCGCGTGCAGGATGTGAAGGAACTGGTAGCCATGCTCAAGAGAGCGAGGCGCAGCGAGTCGTCCTGGCATCGCGAAGTATTTCGGCCCTGGGGGAGCTACGACAGCATCGACAACGGCGAACGTTTCCAGGTCAAACGCTTGTCAGTCAAACCGGGCGGAGTGTTGTCGCTGCAGATGCATCACCACCGCGCCGAACATTGGATCGTGGTGCAGGGCACTGCGCGAATAACCTGCAACGACAAGATCTTTTTGCTGTCGGAGAACCAATCGACTTACATTCCTATCGGCGCCACGCACCGCATCGAGAATCCGGGGAAAGTGCCTCTGCATATCGTCGAGGTGCAGTCCGGATCCTATTTGGGCGAAGATGACATCGTGCGCTTCGAGGATAACTACGGCCGGCAAGGAACCAACACTTGAAGCCGATTACCTGCTTCAAAGCTTACGATTTGCGAGGTCGAATCCCGGTTGAATTGAACGACGATGTGGCGTATCGGGTCGGGCGCGGCTATGCGCAGTTCCTCGCGCCGCAGCGCGTGGTCGTGGGCCGGGACATTCGATTGTCGAGCGCCGGGCTCACCGATGCCCTGTGCCGCGGTTTGATCGACAGCGGCGTCGATGTGTACGATATCGGGGTGTGCGGAACGGAAGGCGTGTACTTCGCGACCTTCGATGGCGGTTACGACGGCGGCATCATGGTCACGGCGAGCCACAACCCGCCCGACTACAACGGCATGAAATTCGTGCGCGAACAATCCAAGCCCATCAGCGGCGACAATGGATTGCATGAAATCCGCGGGTTCGCGGAGCGGGGCCAATTTCCCGCGCCCGCGGCCGTTGGGATGCGCCATCGCATCGATACCATGCAGTCCTATGTGAGGCATTTATTGTCCTACGTCGAACGTTCGACCCTAAAGCCGCTCAAAATAGTGGTCAATGCCGGGAATGGCGGGGCCGGGCTGATCATCGATCAACTGGAACCGCATCTACCCTTCGAGTTCATCAAAGTGCATCACGAGGCCGATGGACACTTCCCCAACGGCATCCCGAATCCCATGCTCGAAGAGAATCGCCGGCCGACGATCGAGGCGATTCGCGCCCAGCGTGCGGATCTAGGCATTGCCTGGGACGGTGATTTCGACCGGTGTTTTTTCTTCGACGAACACGGTGAGTTTATCGAAGGATACTATGTCGTGGGGTTGCTCGCTTCGGTGCTGCTGCGCGGCGAGAGGGGCGGCAAGGTGGTGCATGATCCGCGTCTGACCTGGAACACCATCGAGGTGGTCGAGGCCGGCGGCGGCGTGCCGGTACTCTCGAAGTCCGGTCACGCATTCATCAAGCAGCGGATGCGCGAGGTCGACGGAGTATACGGCGGTGAAATGAGTGCTCACCATTATTTTCGACGATTCGCCTATTGCGACAGCGGCATGATCCCGTGGCTCATCATCGCGCAAATCCTCAGTGAGTCGGGCAAACCGCTCTCCGCCCTGGTAGGCAAGCGTATCGGCGCGTTTCCCGTCAGCGGCGAGCTCAATTACCGAGTCCCCGACGCCAAGTTGGCGATCGCCGCCTTCGAAGCGCGGTACGCGCCGCAGGCCTTGCACACCGATCGCACGGATGGCGTGTCCTTCGAATTCGCGGATTGGCGTGTCAATTTACGCAGTTCGAATACCGAACCGTTGATACGGCTCAATGTGGAGGCGCGCGGCTCGGTGCAGCTCATGCAAGAGAAGACCGCGGAATGTTTCGGCCTGCTGCAATCGCAAGGCGCGATCGCCGCGGATCATTGATTTTAAGGCTGCGAGATGGCTCTCACTCCCAAACTCAGTGTGGTGATTCCGGTCTACAACGAAGAGGCCGTGCTGCCGACGTTGTTCGCACGCCTCTATCCGGTGTGCGACGCCCTGGGGATCAGTTACGAGATCGTGTTCGTCAATGACGGCAGCAAGGATCGCTCCGTGGCTTTACTGCGCCAGCAGTTCACGCGCCGTCCGGAGCACACGCGGGTGGTGCTATTTCACGCGAATTTCGGTCAGCACTCCGCGGTCATGGCAGGCTTGGCGTATGCGCGCGGCGAATACGTCGTCACCTTGGACGCGGATTTGCAAAACCCGCCGGAAGAGATCGGCAAGCTGGTCGGCATGCTCAATCAGGGTTACGACTATGTCGGCACCATTCGCCAACAGCGTCAGGACTCATTGTGGCGCCGGTGGTTCTCCAAACGCATCAATAAGCTGCGAGAGAGGATCACGCCCGTGCGCATCACGGATCAAGGCTGCATGATGCGCGGCTATGGGCGTGCGGTGGTTGCCGCGCTCAATCAGACCAGCGAAGTGAATACCTTCATTCCGGCGCTGGCATCGATTTATGCCATGAATCCGATCGAGGTACCGATCGCTCATGAGGAGCGCTATGCCGGCAAGTCGAAGTATTCGCTGTACAGCCTGATCCGCCTTAATTTCGATTTGATTACGGGATTCTCCGTGGTGCCGTTGCAGCTGTTTTCCATGATCGGTATGGCGGTCGCGCTGTTGTCGGCGCTGTTCTTCGTGTTCCTCATCGTGCGCCGATTCATGGTGGGCGCCGAGGCAGAAGGATTGTTCACCCTCTTCGGCATCGTGTTCTTTTTGATCGGCGTGTCGCTGTTCGGCATCGGTTTGCTGGGTGAGTACGTCGGGCGCATCTACGCCCAAGTGCGCAAACGTCCGCGCTACATCGTGGAAGCGGTGTTGGAGAGCGACGCGAATGCGGTGGAGCGCCGGGTGACAGCAGGGACGCGTGCGCAGGAAACGTCGAGGTGACACGCGCGGTGGTATTCGCCTATAGCGAAGTCGGTGTTCGCTGCGTTCGGGAGCTGTTGGCGCAGGGCGTGCAAATTCCACTGTTGTTCACGCACGCCGATGACCCAGCCGAAAGTCGCTGGTTCGCCAGCGTGCAGCAGTTGGCGGCGGCGCACGGCTTGGCGGCGGTGACTCCGGAGAATCCCAATTCGGCGCAGTGGATCGCCGCCGGCGCGGCCGCGAATCCCGATTTTGTGTTTTCCTTTTATTATCGCCATATGTTGGCGCCCGCTTGGCTGCGTGTGCCGCGACGCGGCTGCTTCAACATGCACGGTTCGCTGTTGCCGAAATACCGGGGCCGCGCGCCGGTGCATTGGGCTATCATTCGCGGTGAAACTGCGACGGGCGCGAGCCTGCATCATATGGTCGAAAAGCCCGACGCCGGAGCGCTCGTGGATCAACAATCCGTGCCGATTCTCGAGAACGACACGGCTCTCGACGTGTCGGTCAAAGTAGCCGATGCGGCCGAACAGGTGCTGCGCCGCTCGCTGCCGAAATTGATCGCGGGCACCGCCGCGGCTTTGCCTCTGGATCTCGCGCAGGGTTCGTATTTCGGCCGCCGTCGTCCGGAAGATGGGTGCATCGATTGGCGCTGCGGGGCGCGCGCCATCCATGACTTGGTGCGGGCGGTGGCGCCGCCCTTTCCGGGGGCCTTTACCCTGGTGCACGGCTCGAGGCTTGCGGTCCTAAAGACCCGACTCGATGCGCAACCGGCGGTGTACGCGCTCCAAGCCCCCTGTCTGTATGCGGCGCAGGGCGAGTGGTACGCGGACTGTGTCGATGGCCGGCGTCTGCATATTTTGCAATTGGCGATCGATGGCCAGAGCATTGCGGCCGATGCCGCGCCGGCCATCCTGTCGCAGCAGCCGCTGGCGCTGCCTGTCGGTCATTCATGAATCGCGAGTAGGGAGTCTATTTTGAAAAACGTTCTGATCCTTGGCGTCAATGGTTTCATTGGCCATCATTTGAGCAAATACATTCTGGCGCACACCGATTGGCATATTTACGGCATGGACCTGCAATCCGAGCGCGTCGCCACGCTGCTCGAGAATCCGCGCTTTCATTTCGTGGAAGGGGACATCACCATCAATCTGGAGTGGGTCGAGTATCATGTGCGCAAGTGCGATGTCATTCTGCCGCTGGTCGCCATCGCGACGCCGGCGACCTATGTGCGCGAGCCCCTGCGGGTGTTCGAATTGGATTTCGAGGCCAACCTGCCGATCATTCGCCATTGTGTCAAGTACAAAAAACGAGTGATATTCCCCTCGACGTCGGAAGTGTACGGCGCGAGCAAGGACAAGGAATTCGATCCGGAGACCTCAGAATTGGTTTTGGGACCCATCCACAAACAGCGCTGGATCTACTCCTGCGTGAAGCAGCTGCTGGATCGCATCATCTGGGCCTACGGGCAACAAGGACTGCAGTTCACCTTGTTTCGCCCCTTCAATTGGATTGGCTCCGGTTTGGACAGCATGGATGATCCGAAGGAGGGCAGTTCACGCGTGCTCACGCAATTCCTCGGCCACATCGTACGCGGAGAGCCGATCAAGTTGGTCGACGGCGGCAGCCAGACCCGGGCATTCACCTTCATCGACGATGCGGTGGTGTGCTTGACGACGATCATCGACAACCCCGGCGGCATCGCCGACGGCAAGATCTACAACATCGGCAATCCCCACAATCTGTATTCGATTCGCAAGCTGGCGGAAATGATGTTGGAAATCGCCGTGGCCCGGGCGGAATATGCGCCCACCGCACGCAATACCAAACTGGTCGATATTTCAGCGCTCGACTACTACGGCAAGGGCTACGCGGACATCCCGGCGCGGCTGCCGTCGATCAAGAACACCACCGCCGAACTCGGATGGATCCCCACGACCGATATGCGTACCGCGCTGATGGCCATTTTCGATTCCTACGCGCATGCCTTGCCGGCGGCGTCGGCTTTGTTGTCGCGCGATGCTTGAAGGCACACGCATCGGCCTGAAGGTCGATGTGGATACCCTGCGTGGCACGCGCGAGGGCGTG
>JALYIW010000081.1 GCA_030775625.1 Pseudomonadota bacterium
CAGTTCCGCCATCCGGGCATGCCAGGGCCGGCAGTATATGCGATTGTTGCTCTTGGTAGAATGCCTAACTCACATGCGCCGCACGGACTTTCATTTCCAACTTTCTCCGGAACTCATCGCCCAGCACCCCACGAGCAAACGGTCCGCCAGCCGGCTGTTGGCGCTCGACGGTGCGCACGGCGTGCCGAAAGATCTGGCATTTGCTGATTTGCCGTCGCTGCTGCGTGCCAAGGATTTACTGGTATTCAACGACACCCGGGTAATTCCCGCCCGCGTTTTTGGGATCAAGGAGAGCGGCGGCCGAGTCGAGATCCTGCTCGAGCGAGCCTTGACGATGAGCACCGCGCTGGCGCACGTGCGGGCCGGCAAGGGCCTGAAAACAGGGGCAGTGCTGCGGCTGGACGGCGGCCACACCGCGCGGATGCTGGGAAGGCAGGGCGATCTGTTTCGATTGCAGTTCTCCGGCGAAGTGCTGCCGTTCTTTCAGACGCACGGGGAGATTCCCTTGCCGCCCTATATCGACCGCGCAGCCCAGAGTGGCGACCGCGAGCGCTATCAGACGGTCTATGCGCGCGCGCTCGGGGCCGTTGCGGCGCCGACGGCGGGACTGCATTTCGATGCGGAAATCTTCGCGGCGCTGGAGGCGCTCGGCGTGCGCTGCGCCTTCGTCACTTTGCATGTCGGCGCCGGCACCTTTCAGCCGGTGCGGGTCGATGACATCGACGCCCACGTGATGCACGAAGAACACCTCGAGGTGTCCCAAGCCACTTGCGATGCGATCAACGCCGCGCGGCGTGCCGGTGGGCGGGTGATTGCCGTCGGCACGACCGTGGTCCGGAGTTTGGAGACCGCGGCGGGCGTGGCGGCTGCGGCCAGTGCCGCCGGCGTGGCGAGTGCGGCGGCGGGATTGCCGTTCGGCGCGCTGCAGCCATTCAAAGGCTCGACCCGCATTTTCATCAAACCGGGGTACGAGTTCCGTGTCGTGGATGCCATGGTCACCAACTTTCACTTACCCGAGTCGACCTTGTTGATGCTGTGTGCGGCGTTTTCAGGCCACGCAGCGCTTATGGCCGCGTACGCGCACGCGGTGCGGGCGCGATATCGGTTTTTCAGCTACGGTGACGCGATGTTTTTGACGCGTGCAGCGCTGCCCGATGCGCTTTGAACTCATGGCACGCGACGGGGCGGCCCGCCGCGGGCGTCTGCAATTTCAGCGCGGCACGGTCGAGACGCCGGCGTTCATGCCGGTCGGCACATACGGCACTGTGAAGGCCATGACGCCGGAGGATCTGGAAAATATCGGCGCCGAAATTCTGCTCGGTAATACCTTTCATCTGTACTTGCGTCCCGGGCTCGATGTGATCGAAGCTCATGAGGGCTTGCATCGTTTCATGCATTGGCAGCGGCCCATTCTCACCGACTCCGGCGGTTTCCAAGTTTGGAGTTTGGCGCAAATGCGCAAAATCACGGAGGAAGGCGCACATTTCCGCTCGCCCGTCGACGGCGCGCGTGTGTTTCTGTCCCCGGAAGAATCCATGCGCATTCAGCGAGTATTACGCTCGGACATCGCAATGAGCTTCGATGAGTGCACGCCGTATCCGGCTACTGAAGCGGCGGCACGCGAATCCATGGAGCGGTCGATGCGCTGGGCGCGGCGCGGATTCGGTGAGTACTACCGCAGCGAACCGCCAGGCACTCTGTTCGGCATCGTCCAAGGCGGGGTTTTTGCCGATCTGCGCCGCGAATCGCTGGCCATGCTCGAGGACATCGGTTTTGCCGGCTACGCCGTCGGGGGGCTAGCCGTGGGGGAGACCGAGACGGAACGCGACGCTGTGCTCGACGGGTTGTTGCCGCATATGCCGTTGCATAAGCCCCGGTATCTCATGGGTGTGGGACGGCCCGAGGACATCGTTGAGGCGGTGCGGCGCGGCGTCGATATGTTCGACTGCGTCATGCCCACCCGACATGCGCGCAACGCCCATTTATTTACGCGCACGGGCGTGGTCAATATCCGCAATGCGGCATACCGGAACGACACTGGACCCATCGAAGCAGGCTGCGCCTGCTATACCTGCCGCAACTATAGCCGCAGCTATTTGCGGCATTTGGACAAGTGCGGCGAAATATTGGGTGCGCACTTAAACACCATTCATAACCTGTACTTCTACCAGTGCTTGATGGGCGAGATACGGGCGGCCATCGAGTCGGGAGGCTTCGAGACCTACGCCGCGCAGTTCTACGCGCGCAAGGGCACCGGAATCACGACTTAAGTTTAGGCCCTTAAGCTGTATAATGCCCGGCTTTGTGTCGTGGCGTCCGCTACAAAAAACGAGTGTAACACTATGGATTTCTTCATTAATACGGCAAATGCACAGGCGACCGGGGCGACCGGCGGACAGGGCATGTTGGGTTTTGCGGTACCGGTGCTGATGCTGGTGGTATTTTATTTCCTGCTCATTAGGCCGCAGAACAAGCGCGCCAAAGAGCAACGCGAAATGCTCTCCAAAGTCGCCGTGGGCGACGAGGTGGCCACCACCGGCGGAATGCTCGGCAAGGTGATTGAGGTGGGGGATCAGTACCTGACGCTGGAAATTGCCAGCAATGTGCAGATCAAGCTGCAGAAGTTTCAAATTGCGCAGGTCCTGCCCAAGGGCACGGTCAAGAGCGCATGATTTCGTATCCGCGTTGGAAGATCGTGCTGGTCGCGATCGTTTTGCTTGCAGGAGTCTTCCTCGCGGTACCCAACCTGTTCGGCGAAGAAAACGCGCTGCAATTGGCGCGCGACCGAGCGGCCGTGGTGGACAGCGATCGGACCGCCGTGCAGCAGATCCTCAAAGACAAGGGTGTGACGCCGAGCGGCGCGTTTCTCGATCAGGGCCGCCTGACGCTGCGATTCGTGAGCAAGCAGGATCAATTGAAGGCGCGCGATCTGATAGCCGAGGCGCGCCCGAATGAATACACGATCGCGCTTTCTCAGGCGTCGCGCGTTCCGGAATGGATGCGCAACCTCGGCTTAAGCCCAATGAAACTGGGCCTGGATCTGCGCGGCGGCGTGTACCTGGTGTATCAAGTCGACGTGCTGGGTGCCGTCAAGCAGCTGCTCGATCATCACGAACAGGATTTTCGCGCCTCGCTGCGCAACGCGCGCGTGGCCTATCAAGACGTGTTGGTCGACTACCCCGCCAATCGGGTGCGGGTGTTGTTTCGCGAGGCGGAGAGTTTCGCCAAAGGCAAGACGGCCATACAGGCGGATAACCGCAACTTGAGTCTGACCGACTCGACTGTCAATGGTGCGCCTGCGCTGGATCTCACCTTGACGCCGCAGGAGATCAAGGATCGTGAGGATTATGCGGTACAGCAGAACATCGTGATCCTGCGCAATCGACTCAACAGTCCGGAACTCGCGGTGTCCGAACCGCAGGTCGCGCGTCAGGGCACGGACCGCATCTCGATTCAATTGCCGGGCCTGCAGAATTCGGCCGAAGTTAAAAAGATCCTCGGCAAGACGGCGACACTGGAATTCCGCATGGTCGATGAGACCAACAATCCGCTCGAGGCGGTCGCGACGGGCCGGGTGCCGCTGGGCTCGAAACTCTTTTACACACGGGAGAAGCAACCTGTGTTGCTGAAGCGCGAGGTGGTGGTCACCGGAGATCAATTGACCGACGCGACGTTCCAGCCGAACACTCAGGAGGGGGCCGCCGTGTCGGTGGGTTTGGATAGCCGCGGCGCGGCGAAAATGTTGAAGAACACTCAAGAGAATCTCGGCCATTTGATGGCGGTGGTGTTCATCGATCGTTCGCGCGAAAAGAATGCTCAAGGTGTCGACGTCGATAAAACCACCGAAGAGGTGATCAACCGCGCAACCATTCGCGGCGTGTTCAGCAACAATTTTCAAATTACGGGGGTCAACCCGATCGAAGGCCGTGAGCTGGCGTTGTTGTTGCGCGCCGGTGGATTGGCCGCGCCGCTGACGCCGGTGGAGGAACGCGCAATCGGCCCGACCTTGGGTCAGGAGAACATCAACAAAGGCGTGCAGGCCATGGTGTTCGGCATGTTGGGCGCGTTCCTATTCATGGCGATCTATTACAAGGTCTTCGGTTTGATCGCGGACATCACCCTGGCTGCCAATGTGGTGCTGCTCACCGCGCTATTGTCCATGCTCGGCGCTGCGCTGACCCTGCCGGGAATCGCGGCAGTCGTATTGACGGTCGGCATGGCGGTCGACGCCAATATTCTGATCTACGAGCGCATTCGCGAAGAGCTGCGCAATGGCGTCTCGCCGCGCGCGGCCATCAGCGCGGGATTCGATCGCGCCTTTTCCGCGATCGCAGACTCCAACGTGACCGCGTTCATCGCGGGCTTGGTCCTGTGGCTGTTCGGTGCCGGGGCGGTGCGCGGTTTCGCCGTGGTGTTGATGCTGGGCATCGTGACGTCGATGTTCACGGCATTGATGGGCAGCCGCGCCTTGGTGCAGATCATTTACGGCGGAAAACGCAAGGTCGAGCACTTGTCGATTTGACGATTCAAGCTCCGATCCGAGGTCATACATGGAATTCTTTCACAAGGTAACGCGCTTTCCCTTCATGAGCACCCGCAAGGTGTGGTACGGGCTGTCGGCGGTGTTGATCGTCGCGTCAATCGGCTTGGTGGCGGTGCGCGGCTTGAATTTGGGCGTCGATTTCACCGGCGGCGTGACAGTGGAAACCAGTTTTCCTCAAGCGCCGAACATCGAGTCGCTGCGAAGCGCATTGGCGAAGGCCGGGGTGACCAATGCCCAAGTACAGGCTTTCGGCAGCTCGCGCGATATTTTGGTGCGTCTACCCCCCGATCCCAATGCCAAGGGTGATCAGATCGGCGCTCACATTATGGAGATATTCAGCACGGCGGAGCCCGGCGTCAAATTGCAGAGTACGCAAGTGGTGGGTCCCCAGGTGGGTCAGGAACTGTTCGTCAAGGGCGGATGGGCGCTGTTCGCCACGCTGGTGTTGATCTTGATTTACGTGTTGTTTCGCTTCACGCTCAAGCTGGCATGCGGCGCCATTCTGGCCGTGTTGCACGACCCGATCTGCGTGGTGGGTTTCTTCGCCGTGACCCAGATGACTTTCGACCTGACCGCAATCGCCGCCATCCTGGCCGTGATCGGTTATTCGCTCAACGACACCGTCATCGTGTTCGACCGCATCCGCGAGCGGGCTCGCACGGCACGCAAATTGAGCATCTCCCAGGTGATCGACGAGTCCATCAATCAGACGCTGTCGCGGACCTTGATGACCAAACTGGTCACTTTGTTGGTGGTCCTGGCGCTGCTGTTCTTCGGCGGCGAAACCTTGCACGCGTTTTCCGCGGCATTGGTGATAGGCATCCTTGCCGGCACATATTCGTCGATTTATATTTCCGCGGCGCTGGCCCTGGATTTCGGATTGCGGACCGACGATCTGCTGGAGCGCAAGCTCTCAAAGCCGGAAGAAATTGACGGCTTGCCGTAGGCTGCCGCCGCTTGCCCCGGAGGCTGTCGATCAATAGAGTAGTTCCATGGAGTTACTCGCCGACCCGCAAACTTGGCTTTCTTTTCTCACGCTCGCGATGCTGGAGATCGTTCTCGGCATCGACAACATCATATTCCTTTCGATTCTAGTGGACCGTTTGCCGGCTTCACAACGGGACAGCGCGCGCTTCTTGGGTTTGGGCTTCGCGATGCTGACGCGCATTGCGCTGCTGTTCTCGATCACATGGATAGCCACTCTGCGGGCCACATTGTTCACCGTATTGGGCAATGAGATTTCCGGCCGGGATTTGATTTTGTTCGCGGGCGGCGGCTTCTTGGTGGTGAAGAGCACCATGGAAATCCGCGACATGCTTGCCGGCAAGGGTCACATACGCAAGTCGCGAACGTTTGACAATTTCTGGCTGATCATTTTGCAAATCGGCATCATCGACATCGTGTTTTCATTGGATTCGGTATTCACCGCAGTGGGGCTTTCAAAGCACATAGAGGTCATGATTGCGGCCATCGTCGCCTCGGTCGGGATAGTGATGCTGGTCTCCGCCACGGTCAGCCGGTTCATCGAGCGGTTCCCGACGATCAAGGTGCTGGCGCTCGCATTTCTGGTGCTGGTGGGAGGCGCGTTGATCGCAGAATCTTTGGACCTCGAGATCCCGAACAGCTACCTGTATTTCGCGATGGCTTTCTCGGCGGCGGTGGAGTGGATCAACATCAGTCGGGGACGGCGCACCGCGCCTTGAAGCTGGCGCGGCGAGTCCCGCCGCGGCCGCCTGGGGTAAAATACTTGGATGCCCGGCGGGAAAGCCGCTACAGTCGCGGCATCACACCACATCGGGGATGACATGAACTGGCGCATTAAACCGCTCGACGCCATCTTGGCGAGTGCCGAGAAAAGGTCTTTGACGCGGACGCTGGGTGGATTCCAACTGATGATGCTGGGGGTGGGCGCCATCATCGGCACCGGCATATTTGTGTTGACCGCCGAGGCGGCGCAAAAAGCCGGCCCCGGAATGATGCTGTCTTTTATAGTCGCCGGCTTCGTGTGCGCCGTGACGGCATTGTGTTACGCAGAACTTGCTTCCATGGTCCCCGTGTCCGGATCGGCCTACACATACTCCTATGCGGTTCTCGGCGAGCTCATTGCGTGGGTGGTCGGTTGGGCGCTGATCCTCGAGTACACGGTTGCCGCCAGCGCCGTGTCGGTCGGCTGGTCGAATTATTTCGTGCCGTTGATCCAACATACCTTCAATGTGCAGATTCCGATTTACTGGACCAAGGGCTATTTTGCCGGCGGCCTGATCAACGTTCCCGCGGTCTGCATCGCCAGTTTGGTCACCGGTCTGCTGATATTGGGGACGCGCGAAAGTGCGACCGTGAACGCGGTTCTGGTATGCATCAAAGTGGCGGCTCTGGTGCTGTTCATATCACTGTCGCTGCCGGTCATTCACATGGCCAATTTTCATCCATTCGCGCCGCTCGGCGCGCTCGGGGTCGGCGGTGCCGCCGCCTCCATTTTCTTTGCCTACGTGGGGTTCGACGCTGTGTCTACGGCGGCCGAAGAGACCGTCAATCCGCAGCGCAACATGCCCATCGGTTTGATCGGCAGTTTGCTGATTTGCACGGTATTTTATTTGCTGGTGGCGGCCGGAGCCATCGGTTCGATCGGTGCGCAACCGGTGATGGACGCGGCGGGTCATGCTCTGGAGCCGGGCACGCCCGAACTGTTTCAGGCATGCATGGATCAGGCAAAAGCGCTGACGCTGGTGTGCAGCGAGGAGCCGCTCGCGCATGTGTTACGCGTCATCGGTTGGGACAAGGTGTCGCGGCTCATAGGGCTCGCGGCGTTCTTGGCGCTGCCCTCGGTCATCTTGATGATGATCTTCGGCCAGACCCGCATTTTCTTTTGCATGGCGCGCGATAAGTTGCTGCCTGAAGTGTTGACCACGGTGCATCCGCGTTTCCATACACCCCATGTGGTCACCATGATTACCGGCGGCGTCGTGATCTTGGCTGCCGCATTTTTTCCCGTGGGCAAGTTGGCCGATCTTTCCAACGGCGGAACTTTGGCGGCATTCTTTGCGGTCGCACTGGGGGTGATGATCTTACGGGTGAAGCACAGGGACCGACCGCGTTCCTTCCGTGCACCGGCGGTGTGGCTGGTCGGTCCGCTCGCCCTCATCGGCTGCGTTGGCTTATTCCTGCTGCTGCCGCTGTTCACCATCCTGGTGTTCTTCGGCTGGGCGGTGCTGGGCCTCGCCGTGTACGCGCTGTACGGCTACAATCGCAGCGCGCTCGCCGAGGATGAACGAGCGGCGTTGCGAGCAAAACTTTAGCTGAATGAGCCCTTGAGAGCCCCGGCGCGGGTGCGTCAGACCCGAAGCGCCGGCGGCGTGAGCGGGCCGAGCGCGGCCAATAACTCTTCGTACACCTTCGGGTTGCCGGCGACGACATTGGCCCCCAGCGAGTATTCGGCACCGGCCAGGGTGCCGATGCGGCCGCCGGCTTCTTGAATGAGCAGGGTTCCAGCCGCGGTATCCCACGGCGATAAGCCGAATTCCCAAAATCCATCGAGGCGCCCGGCCGCGACATAGGCAAGATCCAAGGACGCCGCGCCGGGTCGACGAACACCTGCCGCGGTCGACATGATCACCTTCAGCATGGCGAGATACTCGTCGACGTAGCCTAAGTTGGCGCGGAACGGCAGTCCGGTGCCAATCAGAGAGCCTTCCAAGGTGCGTTGCGGGCTGACGCGGATCTTCTTGCCCTCGAGCTGCGCGCCGTCACCGCGGGAGGCTGTGAAGAATTCCTGGCGCATGGGATCGTAAACCACGGCATGCTCGAGGCGGCCTTTATGCTGGACGGCAATCGAGACGGCAAAGGTCGGGAAACCGTGCAGAAAATTCGTCGTACCGTCGAGGGGATCAATGATCCAGATGAATTCGCTGTCGCCGCTGCGGCCGGTTTCCTCGGCGAGGACGGCATGTTCCGGGTGGCTGCGACGGATGGTCGCGATGATGTCGGCTTCGGCCTTACGGTCGATGTCGGTGACGAAGTCGTTACGGCCCTTGCTGTCGATTTTCAGTGAATCGAGGCGCGACAGGCTGCGCACGATCAGATCGCCGGCGCGCCGCGCGGCACGCATGCCGATATTGAGTAGAGGTTGCATAGGTTGACGCTAGAATAACAGAGCATGACTTCCCTCGTTCGCGTCGTCCTCATCGATCCCAGTCATCCCGGTAACATCGGTTCTGTGGCGCGCGCCATGAAGAACATGGCATTGACGGATCTGGTGCTGGTGCGGCCGCGTTCCTTTCCGCACGCGGATTCGATCGCTTTGGCGGCCGGAGCGGACGATATTTTGAGCGCGGCGCGAGTGGTCACTTCAGTCGCCGAAGCGATCAGCGACTGCGGATTCATCGCCGGCACGACATCGCGGCCGCGGTCGTATTACTGGGAATTCACCACGCCACGGGACGTGGCCGCGCGCATCGTCGGCTTGCCCGCGGAAAATCGCGCGGCGCTGCTGTTCGGATCGGAGAAGTACGGCCTGGCTACCGACGATTTGAATTACTGCAATGTGCTGGTGCGCATCCCGGCCAATCCCGAGTATTGTTCGCTGAACCTCGCTATGTCTGTGCAATTGCTGTCTTACGAAATTTTCATGTCGCGGGAGTCGCCAGAGTCCGTCACCCAACTGGAATTGCCGCTGGCCCCGTCGGGCGATGTCGAACATTTCTACGCGCACCTGCATCAGGTCATGAACGAAATCGATTTCGAGGATAAAACCGGCCACTTGATGCAGCGCTTGCGGCGGCTGTTCAATCGCGCGCAGATGGATCGAAATGAACTCAACATCCTGCGGGGCATTTTGAGCGCGGTTCAGCGGCGTCGCGGTCAATCAAAGCCGCGGCAGGGCGAATGAGCATAACCCCCATGGGCGAACATCGCGGTTTGAATGAAATCCGTGCAGCGCGGGCCGATCGGCCGGTCTATTTGGACAATGCGGCGACGACACCGGTGGATCCGCGGGTGGCCGCAGCCATGGCGACCTGTCTCACCGTCGACGGCGAATTTGGCAATCCCGGTTCGGCGAGCCATGCCTATGGCGATGCCGCCCGCGCGCTGATCGAAGCGGCACGCGCGCAGGTCGCCGCGGCCGTGGGTGCAGCGCCTCGCGAAGTCGTTTGGACTTCCGGCGCCACGGAGGCCGATAATTTGGCGATATTCGGCGTGGCGCAATATTACCGCGATTCCGGGCGCCACATAGTTACCGCCCGCACCGAGCACAAGGCGGTACTCGATCCTTGCCGAGAACTCGAACGTCGCGGCTGGCGGGTGACTTATCTGGTGCCGGATCGCGGCGGTTGCATCGATCCCGCGCAAGTGGCCGCGGCGCTGCAGCCGGACACCGTTCTGGTGTCCATCATGCACGTCAACAATGAGATAGGCGTGATTCAAGACATTGCGGCCATCGCTGCGATCTGCGCGGCGCATGGCAGCGCCAAGCTACACGTGGATGCGGCGCAGAGCGTGGGCAAAAGCGTTGTGGATTTTGCGGCCCTGCGTGTCGATCTGATGTCCTTGTCGGCGCACAAGGCGTACGGCCCCAAAGGGGTGGGTGCTTTGCTGGTGTCGAGGCGCGGAGTGCAACTGTCGGCGCTGCAGTACGGTGGCGGCCAGGAGCGGGGGCTGCGCGCCGGCACGCTGGCGACACATCAGGCGGTCGGGATGGGGCTGGCATTCGAACTGGCCAATGAGCAGCGGGAGAGGGAAACCGAGCGCCTCACGGCGTTGCGGGAGCGCCTCTGGCAGGGGCTGGCGGCGCTCGGCGGGACCTGGCGCAACGGCGATGCGGCGCGCTCGGTACCGCAAATACTGAATGTCTCCTTCGATGATGTGGAAGGCGAAAGCCTGCTCGCTGCCGTGCAACCGTACATTGCGGTGTCGACCGGCTCGGCGTGTAGCTCGGCGCTGCAGGAGCCTTCGTATGTGCTGCGTGCCTTGGGACGCGACGAACGCTCGAGCGAAAGCAGCCTGCGATTTGGGTTGGGTCGCTTTACCGGCGAACGCGACATCGATGCGGCACTCGCGGTTGTTGCGCGGGAGGTTCCGCGGCTGCGCAAGGTGAGCGGGGCATGAATTACAACGGGTTAACGCTGCACTATTTTCGCAATGCTCCCGGCGCGGGAGTACTGACGGGCCCCGGCGTTTTTCGCGGCGCAGCAGGCAACAAAAATCACGGCATTTGGGTGCAGTTCGACCTCGAGGTGCGGGGGCAGGCGATAAGTGCGGCGCGGTTTCTGGCGTTTGCGTGTCCGCATACGATTGCGGCATCGGCATGGGTGGTCGAGCAGGCAATCGATCTGGCGGTTGGGGTTGGCCTCCCGGCGACTACGCAGCAGTTGAGCGAGCGTTTTGCCGTGCCCATCGAGAAGCGCGGACGGCTATTGATCATCGAAGATGCGTGGACGGCTGCGATGTGCGCCGCGAGACGGCAGTGACCGGCGTGGCGATACGCAGTGATCGGGCGTGAGAAGTGCAAAAAACGCGCTTCAATTCCGTGCGCAGCGATGCAGAGCATGTTATGTATAGCAAGACGGCCAGCTTCCTGGCGTCGGCGAGAGGACAGCACGGTATGGCGATATTGTTGACGGAATCGGCGGCTGATCGAGTTCGGAGTCATTTGGCTCAGCGCGGAGCCGGTTTGGGCTTGCGGGTCGGCATTAAAAAAACCGGTTGTTCTGGGTTCGCGTATGTCGTGAATTATGCTGACGAAATTCATCCGGACGACGCGGTTTTCGAAGTCCGGGGTGTCAAAGTGGTGGTGGACCCCACGAGTCTGCCGTTGATCGACGGGACACTGGTGGATTTCGTGAAGCAGGGTCTTAACGAGGCGTTCAAGTTTCAAAACCCGAAAGCCAAGGGTGAATGCGGTTGTGGTGAGAGCTTCAACGTTTGAGGCCTCCGGCCCTGGCTGAATAACTCGGGTTTTTCTAAGCAATACAGGGACTTCGGTACTGATCCTGATTGCTTGCGCGGCCCCTCTGCAGTACACTTCGCGGTCTTTGTCAGCCCCCAGCGGGCGCACTTCCCATGAATTTACCCGAGGTCGTCATGCCAATCGAGCGTACCCTTTCCATCATCAAGCCGGACGGCGTCGGCGGTAATCTGATCGGCGAGGTTTATCGCCGCTTCGAACAGGTGGGCTTGCGCGTGGTGGCCGCGCGAATGATGCAATTATCGCAGGCGGAAGCGGAAGGGTTTTACGCCGTGCATCGCGAGCGGCCATTTTTCAAGGACCTGGTCCGTTTCATGACCTCGGGTCCGGTGATGGTGCAGGTGCTCGAAGGCGAGAACGCCGTGGCGGCGCATCGCGAGGTGATGGGCGCCACCGATCCGAAGAAGGCGGCGAAGGGCACGATACGCGCCGACCTTGCCACCAGCATCGATGAGAACATGGTCCATGGTTCGGACGCCCCCGAGACGGCGGCCAACGAAATCGCCTACTTTTTTCGTGGAATTGAGCTCTGCGCACGTACGCGCTAGCGTACCGACTACAACAGCGAAGGAGAGATGCCTGGTGTCCGGCGAACGCGTGAATTTACTTGGGCTGCCGCGCGCGCAACTCGAGGCGTTCGTCGCTGAGCGCCTAGGCGCCAAGCCGTTTCGCGCCCGGCAGCTGATGAAGTGGATTTACCGCCGCGGGGCATCGGACTTCTCAGCGATGACGGACCTGTCGCAGGAATTTCGTGCTGAGCTGCAGGGGATCGCGACGATCACGGTGCCGGAAATCGTCGCCGAACAGGTATCGGGCGATGGCACGCGCAAATGGATGTTGCGCATGGACCAGGTGCAAGGTATCGAGATGGTCTACATCCCGGAGCCGGACCGCGGCACTCTGTGTATCTCGAGCCAAGTCGGCTGTGCCATGGACTGCTCTTTTT
>JALYIW010000082.1 GCA_030775625.1 Pseudomonadota bacterium
AAAGTCCGGCACGCTTTGCCAAAGATACGATCCGGAAAAAAACGTGCCTCGCCCAGTCATGTCCGCCAGCGGTTTTTTCGGATCTAGCAGTAGGTTATCCACGGTAAGCCGGAGCCGTTCGACCCACTCCATCGCGAGTGCGGCGCGGATGACGGCCGCGCCGTCGCGCCAAAATCCTTCAATGTCCGCTTCGGACGCCGGTGTCGCATGCGCAGATGAAGTTCCCTGCGGATTTTTCCCGATGTTCATTGTCTGCAATTCTCCAACGCGTCTGGAATATGAAAAATCAGGATGGCGCACTTGGACGGCCTTGGTGGCCGGAATATTTGGCCGAAGACAGCCGAAAGCCGCCGATGATGGCGCCAGCTAATGCCGCAGTCGCGCCGACCAGCAGCGCGCTATGCGCACCCTGTTTCACACCGCTGATCGCAAAACAAATCGCCACCCCTTGGGCACCTACCACGAGACCGAGCGTACGTGCCATTGCGAGCATCCCGCTCGCCGCGCCACTGCGGTCAGCGGATGATGAGGTCAGCACCACGCGCGTGTTCGGTGTCGAAAAAAGACCAAATCCGAGTCCACAGATGGCCAGGCCGCCAATCAAATTCAACGGCGGTGCGCCGCGTGGGGTGATCGCCACACAACCGAGCCCGGCGCTGAATATCAGCAGTCCGATGGTGGCGAGTGCTGCGGCGGAATAGCGATCCGACAAACGCCCGGCGATCGGCGAGGTCAGTGCGTTGACGATGGGCCACACCGCCATCAATGGCCCGGTCTGCTTTACCGAGTAGCCCAGAGATTCTTGCAAGAAAAATGCGAGCGCGACGAAGCCCATCGCCTGCGCGGTGATGCAAAGCACCAGGCTATAAATCGACAGTGCGAACGCGCGTACTCGCAGCAAGTCGAACGGGATCAACGGCGCTTCGGCCGACAACTCACGGCGAACCAAAAACCAGGCTGAGACTGAACCCCAGGCGAGCAGCAGCAACGCCGCGGACCTCGCGCCTCGCACCAAAGCTTGTAACCCGGCGATGATCGGACCGAACGTGGCCGCATTGAGTAGCGTGCTGCCCACGTTCAACCGACGCTTCAGACGCCTCCCTTTGGGAAAGCTGAGAAACCCAATGGCGAGGCCTGCAAGCCCGAAGGGAGCGTTGAACACGAACAGCCAACGCCAGCTCGTCCAGCCCAACAACGCCGAGGCGATGGGTGGCGCAATCACGGCCGCCCCGGCAAGCACCATTGCATTGATGCCTATCGCACGTCCCAGCAGCGCCTTAGGATAGATCGAGCGCAATAAGGCTGCCGACACCGCGGTCAACCCCGCCGCTCCGAAGCCTTGCACGATTCGGGCAAGAGCCAGCGTAAGAATCGTATTCGAGACAGCACACAATAATGACCCGCAAGTGAACAGGGCAAACCCGGCCAACCGGACACGGTCATAACCGAGAATTTCGCCCAGAGCGGCCATGGGCAACAAAGTGGTTATGATGGCCACCTGATAAGCAGTGATCACCCAAATAACCGTGGAAGGATTCGCATGCATATCGCGAGCAATGGTCGGAAGCCCAACATTGCTGAATCCGCCGTCGAGCACAAAAATCAGCGTACCAAGCACCAGCGCCAGCATGGCCCAATAGCGCCTCGGCAGCTCCACTCCATCTTCAGAATACAAACTCCCACTCCGCTGTTGTAGATCTTCGCCCAGTTCATGGCCACGTTTACATGGCATACCATGGGTGTCAACGAGCTTGTTTGAATACCTTCTATCAATATTGTTCATATCCAAAATGGAGTAAGACCATGTCGCTGCGCTCGGTCAATCTCAATCTATTGCCGGTCCTACAGGCATTGTTACGCGAGCGAAACGTCTCTCGAGCCTCCGCATCACTGCATCTCACGCAATCCGCCGTCAGTGCCGCGCTGTCGCGGCTTCGGGAGGCATTGCACGATCCGTTGCTGGTGAAAATAGGTCACCGCATGGAGTTGACGCGACGTGCCAGCGAATTGATCGGCCCGGTGGATGATGCCTGTGAAACGCTCAAGATCATATGGGAGCCGCCCCGAGTGGACCCACAGGTTCTGCAGCGTGTTTTTACGATCACGACAACGGATTACACGGGAATCGTCATCATGCCCGCGATGATAGAGTCG
This sequence comes from Pseudomonadota bacterium, assembly GCA_030775625.1. Lineage (GTDB taxonomy): Bacteria > Pseudomonadota > Gammaproteobacteria > Steroidobacterales > Steroidobacteraceae > Bog-1198. Next base: position 2,155 of record JALYIW010000082.1, read on the forward strand.
CTGCGCGCGCAGGCTCCCCACGTGTCGATGCAGTTTTTGAGTTTACCGCCGGATATCGCTCTCTCGCGGCCGCCGATCGAAATAGACTTCATCATGCTGACCGGATTCGGCCTTGATCGGTTGCGTGACGCACGATTGAAGACGATGCCGTTGTTCCAAGACGATTTCGTCGCGGTCGTCGGTAGCCACCACCGCCTTGCTCAAACCAGGAAAGCCACGCCGGAAGAGTATCTCGCCGAGCCGCATGTGATCTTTTTTCCCGGCGACTTCACGCCCAGTGACGGTTACCAACGCAATATCGTCGCCAAGGTGCAGCAGTTCGGCTTGCTGCCTTTCGCGGCCGCGCTCACGGACTGCGTCGTTATCATGCCGCGCCGCATAGTCTTACAAGTACAAGGCGTCATGCCTCTGGCGATAATTTACGAGCTTTCGCCGGTAATCCAAACACAGGTTTTTTTGACTTGGAGTAAAGTTCACGATGCTGATCCCGGACACCGATGGTTCAGGAATCTTCTCCGAGATACGGTTGGCGACGCCTAAGTCCTGCGCCTAGCACCTCGTTTCGCAACCTCGCCTTAGCGCGCTAGCAACTGATATTCCCTAATAAGCAATTGTATTTGTTCTAGGACATAAGTTGTCGTGAACAAAACGCATTTTGGAGTGCCGGTATCGCCGAGCAGTTCGCAAGAAGAACCGGCTTGCCCATTGGTCTCATGATACCAACCTGCACATTCGCACGGTTGCTGGAGAATTTGCCCCTTCAATTGATCTCTAAAATGCCGAAAATCCGGATTGATTGCCCCGAAAAAAATCAGCGCCGGCACTCCAAGCGCCGCGGCGATGTGGCTTGGACCTGAATCGAGCCCGACAAAAAAAGAGGCGCCATGGATCAGAGCAATCATCTCGCGGATATTACCCTTGGCCACCACCGCACCAGGAATCTGCGCGGGATCTTTGCCGGTTTGGATAACGGTAAATGTCCGAGCTGACAGGTATGACACGATCTTTTCCCATTCAACTCCATAGACTTTGCGGAAATTCTGCGTAGCAAAGCTTTCCAGATGTAATACGACGTATTTTCCGCTCCCGGCCTCTTTCGGTCGGAAATCTAGTTCCGCCTTACTCAGATATAGGCGCGGATACTCGCGGGTCATGGGAAGCCCGGCTGCCTGCTGATAGGCCGAGAGAAAATGAACTTTCGGGTTGTTCTCGTACACACGATCCAGTCCGATATGAAGGCGCGTGAACGGCAGTGCCTTTCCGACGAATCGCCAGAGTTTTTCCGCCAAGCGAAGTCGATTTGTGACTCGTACATTCGCGAGCGGATAGTTCAAAAATAGCTCAGGGTATCTCGTATAAACGATGACCCTTTTATGTTTCGACGCGAGTTGCCTGATCACCGGCTCGATCCACAGCACATCTCCCAGGGCCATTTTGCGAACCAAAAAAACCAAGGGCCTTTTCACGTTTCCTGCACCTGCCTCAGCGCGGGGTGACGGTTCGATCGGCAAAAATATACGGACTTTCAAGGTGGACGTAAAATCCAATACGGGAGCGATCGCGTCAACTCGGTCTGTGCAGCGGTGTAAGATGCGGCAATGCATTCTGATCGACCTCGCAATTGATTGTCACCGGTTTGAGGAAAATGGCATGACACTATCTGCAGAGGGCACCAGCCGCTTCGCTCGAGTTGGCACACTTCGCATCCATTACCATGAAGCCGGCGCCGGGCTGCCGCTAGTGCTGATCCATGGTGGCGGTCCGGGCGCGACCGGGTGGTCGAACTGGAACCGCAATGTCGCCGTGTTGGCCGAACGTTTTCGGATCATCATTCCGGATCTCCCCGGGTTCGGACAGTCGGACGAAAAGCCTCGCGGCAGCCCGTTCCCCGGCTGGTGGGCGGGAACCATCGTGGCCTTGCTCGATGCACTCGGGATTGGCAAGGCGCATTTCATCGGTAATTCCTTGGGGGGATCGGTCACTTTGAAAGTGGCGCTCGAGGCGCCGGAGCGTGTCGATCGAATGATTCTCATGGGGTCGGGCGGAAGTTTCGCGCCGCTGACGCCGTTTCCCACTGCGGGGATCGTGACGCTACGTACTTTTTATCAGCCGCCCGGACCATCCTTGGAAAGACTGAAAGGGTTCATCGGGCAGCTTGTATACGACCCGTCGAAAGTTAGCGATGAACTCATCGGGGAGCGATTCCAGGTCGCGATGACTCCCTCGATCGTCGCCAATCCGCCCATGCAGCACAATCCGGGCGATGCACCGCCCAACGATATTTGGCGCGACGTGCGGTTGACCAAGTTACCGCATAAGACGCTGATGATTTGGGGCCGCGAGGATAAGGTCATGCCTCTCGACATGGCTTTTCCACTGCTGCGGCAAATCCCGGACGCTCGGCTATACGTCATTCCAAAATGTGGCCACTGGGCCCAATGGGAGCATGCGGACGAATTCAACGCGACGGCGCTGCAGTTTTTCGCGGCGCCCTGAGGAAGTCCTCGTTGATGATTTAACGAGCTTTTCCGGGGGCTCTCTTACCGATGTGCCGTCCGCTACGTGGGGTCGACGGACCCGCTGCCGATTGGTTTGCCGTTCGCTGCGCCACGAATCACGAATCCGCCCAGCTTGCCGCTCTTCAGGATGTAAAGGGTCAGATCAGCTTTGTCGGCGGGCTTCAGTGAGCGCTTGGTCCAGCCGCGACGCGCCATACCGTTTGTCGAGGGCCCCTCGATCACCCATTCCGCCGCAGTTCCGCTCTGTGGGTCGTTGACCAAAAGATAGATCCAAATGTGTGGGTTGCTCCAATCGAATTTTGTCACGATACCGCTTAGCTCGACTTCTTTCGAGTTGTCAAACATCGAAAACGAATGATGCGCACCGGCCGCCGCCGATAAGGCAAGCGACGCGGCAATTCCAACGAAAATCGATTTAATGGTCACGACTCTCTCCGACGATTCTCACTGATCAACCGGCACCAACTTGATTTCGGGGGCTTTCTGAGGCTTATCCGAAACACTGAAATCCTTGAGCGCGTTGGGATCATCCGGATTATTTAGATTCTCATCGCAGGAATTCTCCGCGAGGCGCCACGTCGATTTGCGCAGGTACTGAAAGGTTGCCGACCACGGGCGCAGATAAATGGCCGGGTCCTCGAAGGTGAAGCCGACCTCGAGGGTATTTTTGTCTTTCATATGCCACCGCTCCACGATGTGGGTGGTCGGCGACATTTCATGACCGACGAAGTCGAGCCACTGTTTGCCATTGAATCCGATTGAATCGACGACCATCGTGTCGCCGTCCCAGGTGACCACCGAATCTCCGTAAAAGCCCAGATCCGGATCCTCGTCGTGCTTTTTCTTGTCGGTCCAGATTCGGCGCACGGCATGAAAATATTCAGCCACGATGAGGATGTGATTATCCAGGGCGATGACTTCAAAGGGACCGGGACTTAGCATCATGTGCCCGATTCCAGATTCCGTACACCGGGCTCCCGGATTATCCTGCGGCCGCAATGCATCGAACTTGGCTTTCGCGGCCGGTTTCATCGGAGGATCGGCGGCGAACTGCAGAGCCTGTCCCTTTTTTATCCACGTACCATTGAATTGCGTTGCCGGACTCTTACTGACCACCCAAACGGAATCCGCCGCCCGGAGCGGGGTCCAGGCCGGCCATAACGTCAGCACGCCGAGCACCCCGATGAGGCGGCTCCAACCGCGGTAACCGCTGTTCATAACGTTCAACGCATCCCCCAGGGACCCGGTGCTGAGCCCGTCAATATCGTGATGGGACATTTAACCAATATAAGTTGAGATTTGTACGCAGTCAATCCGTCTTCATGAGCATATTTATCCTAAATATTATCACTATTCAAGATTGCGATACCATTTGGTGAACGTTGGCTGCTGGACGATGCCGAGATCCACGCCGGCCCGAACGTTGGTGATCTTGGTGGTTTGGGCGACATAGACATCGGGGGCGCAACCGGCCGTTCCATAGCTCGGCGTGCGATGGAAAGAGCCGGTGAACTCATAGTCGCCCCGGACATAGGCGGAATGGTCGCTCCAAATATGAACGCGCTCCTCCAGACTCAAGGCGAGCGTCCAGGCCGGGACGGGCAATTGATCGCCCTTGTTCACGACAATTAGGATGGTGTTGGTCAGCCTATTGATCGGCCCCATGGACGTCGGCATGTAGCGCGCGTCCGTATACGCGACGCTGAGGTCGCCCGTCAGTCCCTTCACGAACCTGAATTGAGCCGTGGAGTCGAAGCCCCGGCTGCGCGCCTTGCCGGCATTGGTGATATAGGGGGCTCGGGAATGCTGTGCTAAATAATTGCCGATGCAGTCGTGCGTACTGCACGCCACCCCATGGCTTCGCGGCGCAGTTGCGGCGTAGTCAACGAAATGCCACGACCATGCCGGCGGTCAGCGACACCAACGCGGCCGCCTGCCATCGATAATCCTGCCAAAACGGTTTGAATCCGACTGGCTCGCGCGAGAAGCGCCATGACATCGCAGCGGCCTGCGAGGCGGACGCTTGGTTGCGCGTTTGTTTGCTGACCCACACCAGAATGAGGGCATCCACCAGCGTCAGGATGGGTGCGGCATAGATGAAGTGCATGTGTGTGAAGTGAAACACGCCGTTGACCAGAAACAGGACGGCACCGCACAAAGATCCCATGATGAGCGCCGCAAACGCGCCGTCAGCGTTGGCGCCGCGCCAGAACATGCCGACACCGAACACTGCGACCACCGGCGGGACCACGTACGCCAATACTGCTTGCAGATACTGCCACAAGGACGGAAAGCGCTGCAGTTGCGGCGCCCAGACCACCGCGACGATGAGCATGGCTGCGGTACTCATCCGGCCAATCCACACCATGCGTGCATCGGACAGATGCGGCTTGAAGTGGCGCACCACGTCCATGGTGATGAGCGTGGAAGCTGAGTTGAGCAGGGAGGCAATGGAGACAATGGTTGCGGCGACAAAGGCGGCGACGACGAGTCCCGCGAAACCGGGCGGCAACAGCTTTAGGATCAGGGTGGGATACACCATATCCGCACGCGGCAGATGCGGAAACAGCAACAGCGCGCAGGTGCCGGGCAGCACGATGAGAAACAGCACCGAGAGCTTCAAGAAACCGGCAAATAGCGCGCCCCATCGGGCTTGTTCGATGTTCTTGGCAGACAACATGCGCTGCACAATGGACTGATTGGTGCACCAATAGTAAAAGCCGAGCAGGGGAACGCCGAGCAGCAGGCCGGGCCAGGGAAGCCCGCGGTCGTCGGCCGGACGGATGAGGGAGAGGGCAGCAGGATCCACCTGGCTCATGACCGCGCGCCAGCCGCCGGCGCGTTGGAAAGCGCTCACTGAAATAAGCGTGGCGCTGGCCAGCAGCACCACCGCCTGCACCGCCTCGGTGTAAATCACGGAGCGCAGGCCGCCGATGATGGTGTAGAGGCCCGCAGCCCCCGCCAGGATCGCGACGATCAGCCACAACGGCCACGCAGGAAATAGCAACAGGCAGACCAGGGACCCGCTATACAACACGCCGGCTGAATCCACCACGACGTTGAGGAATAAGGTGAGCAGCGCGAACAGCAAGCGCGCGCGGCGATCGTAGCGGCGCTCCAAGTACTCCGGCATGGTGTAAATGCGGCTGGCAATAATGGAGGGCAGTAGAAACAGGCAGAAAAACACCAGCACGATGGTGGCGGACCATTCGTAGTCGAACACCGAAAGCCCGGTCGAATACGCGCCCCCCGTCAATCCCACCAAGGCAGTGGAGGAAATGTTCGTCGCCAGCAGGGATAAACCAATCACCGGCCAGTGAGTGCCCCGCGAAGCCAGAAAATAGTCCACTGGCGCGAGGCGGCGGCGCGAGGCAAGTATCCCCAACACGATGAGGCCGGTTGCATAGCTCGCGACCACAGCCCAATCGAAGGGACTAAGCCAATGGGCGCTAACCATTGACCGCACATTGGCAGCGTGACAGCGCTGACATTTCTCCTGTTATTGCGGTAAGCTTCCAAACCGAAAGCCGCTGATATCGCGTGGGGTTGGTCACAAATATATGAAATACATGGGTTATACCGTGTTCAAGGCGCGCAAGCTGCGCCTGGTGCTCGCGGCAGCCATCGCCTGCTGTTATTTTAGCGTCGTCGCAGCAGAGCTCAATTCCCCAGCCGCGAGTGTACCTCTGGAGGCATGGCCGGCGATCCCCCGGGCAGCCCTCGACCCCGCCACGGAGCGGCTCATCGATCGCTTGCTCGAACAAATGACGCTTCCTGAGAAGATCGGCCAAATGATTCAAGCCGACATCGCCTTCATCACGCCGGCCGAACTCACCCGCTACAAACTCGGCTCCATTCTCGCAGGCGGCAACGCCGCCCCCGGCAATAATGTGCGCACCACTCCCCAGGCCTGGCTCGACCTCACCGACACGCTACACCGGGCAGCGCTGGCGGCGGAAGTGAAGGGACATGCGGCGATTCCCATCCTCTTTGGCATCGATGCCGTGCATGGCAATGCCAAGCTCATCGGCGCGACTATTTTTCCGCACAACGTGGGATTGGGAGCCACCCACGATGCGGGCCTGGTCCGTAAGATCGGCGAGGCCACGGCCGAGGAAGTGGCTGCGGTCGGGATCGATTGGACTTTTGCCCCGACGGTCGCGGTGGCGCGCGACGTGCGCTGGGGCCGATCTTACGAAAGCTATTCGGAATCACCGCAACTCGTCGCCGAGTATGCGCCCGCCATGCTCGAAGGGCTCCAGGGTAAGCGCGGCACATCGGAGTATTTGGCGCCGGGACACACGCTCGCCTCGGTGAAGCATTTCCTGGGCGACGGCGGCACGCGCAGCGGCCGCGATCAGGGCGATACGCAGATCTCGGAAGCCGAGTTGAGCGCAGTGCATGGCGCGGGCTATCCGCCGGCCATCAAGGCCGGCGCCATGATCGTCATGGCCTCTTACAACAGCTGGAACGGCGTGAAGATGCATGCCAACCACCATTTGCTGACCGCAGTCCTGAAACGCCGGATGGGATTTCAGGGCTTCGTGGTCGGCGATTGGAACGCGCAGGAGCAGATCTCCGGTTGCACCAAGTCAAGCTGCGCCGCGGCTTATCTCGCCGGCATCGACATGCTGATGGCGCCGGACAGCTGGCGGGCGCTGTATGTAAACACCCTGGCGCAGGCGCGCAGCGGTCAGATTCCCCCGCAGCGAATCAATGATGCCGTGCGGCGTATTCTGCGCGTGAAAGTGATGTCGGGAATATTCGAGCGGCCGCCGCCGAAGACGCGCGCGCCTGCCGGCGACTTCAAACTCGGGGGCGCGGCACACCGGACTCTGGCGCGCGCCGCCGTGCGTGAATCCTTGGTGCTTCTCAAGAATACGCACCGTGTATTGCCGCTCAAGAGCCATGCGCAGATTTTGGTGTGCGGGGACTTGGCCGATGACATTGGCGCGCAATCTGGCGGATGGACCATCGACTGGCAGGGAGATCACAACCGCAATGTGGATTTCCCCGGTGCCACATCGATTTTCGCCGGCATCAGGGCCGCCGTAGCGTCCGGTGGCGGCTCGGCGCTCTTGAGCGGTGAGTGCGAGTATCGCGAGAAGCCGGATGCGGCGGTGGTGGTCTTCGGCGAGCGCCCCTATGCGGAATTTCAGGGGGACCGCGAAACATTGGAGTTCTCACCCAACGACAAGCAGGCGTTGGCGTTGTTGAAGCGCTTGCGCGCTGCCGGCATTCCCACCGTGTCCGTGTTTTTATCCGGGCGCCCCATGTGGGTGAATCCGGAAATCAACGCCTCCGACGCCTTCGCCGCGGCGTGGTGGCCTGGCAGCGAGGGGGAAGGCGTGGCGGATGTCCTGTTCGGCACGGCCCACGGCGAAGCAATCGATTTCACCGGGCGCTTGAGTTTCTCCTGGCCGAATACCGCCATGCCGGTGCGCTTTGGTGCGGACGGCAGCGTCGAGCGTGCCGCCTATCCGCGCGGCTTCGGACTGACTTATCGCGATGCCGATTCTGCGCCGCCGCTGTCAGAGGACCCCAAGATCGCCGCCACACAACGCGCCCCGCAAGGCAGCCTTTACCACGGCTCCCATGCGGTGGCGCCCTGGTCGGTGTTTTTGGCCGACGGCGACGCACAGGTTCATCTGACCACTCGCCACCTCGCCAGCCCGCACGCGGCGGTGTCGACCGATGTGACCCAAGAAGGCAATCGCATCCTTTGGAGCGGAACTCGTGCCGGAGAATTTCAGATTTCCGGACGCGTCCAGGATTTGCGCGCCGCCGCGGCGCGGGACCTCGACATCCGCTTTGAGTACCGCCTCGATGCGCTGTCCGCCAAAGCGGTCAGTCTGGTGCTGCACTGTGCCGAGCCGCGCTGCGGCACTGCGCACGGCGCAGGATTGGATCTCATCCCCGTGCTTCGCGAGGCGCCACTGCATCAGTGGCGCAGCGCGACCGTATCGCTGTCTTGCTTTACCCAGACGGGTGCGGATTTGAGTGCGGTGGAAATGCCCTTCGTCATCAGCGCCACCGGTCCGCTCGATCTCACTATTTCCGAAGTGAGGTTGGTCGCGGCACAGGGCGGCGAACACCGGCCCTGCCCCCACCCCACTTGATGCCTCGTGACAGACGGCCGCAAACGGCTACTATAATGGTCAACGAGGTTTCAATTGGCGACAAATAACACAACCGTCACGGTGACGATTCAGGAAGTCGCTGACCTCGCCAAGGTATCGCCGAAGACGGTTTCCAGAGTCATCAACAATGAGCCGCGGGTTCGCGCCGCGACCCGGGTCCGCATTCTGCGCGCCATCGATGATCTTAACTATCGACCCAACTTGAACGCACGCGGCCTCGCCAGCAACCGCTCCTTTCTTATTGGCTTGTTTTGCGATCGGCCTGGAGATTACCTCAGCGAGTTTCAGGCGGGCGCCGTGGAGCGCTGCCGCGAGTCCAGTCTGCACCTCATGGTGGAGCCGTGGGACGTGAATGGCCCGAACATAGAGAAACAGATCGATACCCTGCTGGGGCAATTGCGGTTGGAAGGCGTGATCCTGCTGCCGCCCTTGAGCGACCATCGTCTAGTGCTGATGAAGCTGCAAGAGGCCGCCATGCCCGTGGTGCGCGTCGCGCCGCAGAAACAACTGAATACCACACCGTCGGTGGGCATCGACGACTACGCCGCGGCGCGCGAGGTGACAGCCCACTTGCTGAGTTTGGGACACCGGCGCATCGGCTTTATCTTGGGTCATCCCGGCCACGGCGCCACCGAACAACGCTATTTAGGATTCGTCGATGAATTGCGGGCGCACCAGGTGGCCGTGGCCCCCGAACTCGTGCAAACCGGCAATTTTACCTTCGCCGACGGATTGATTTGCGCCGAACGCATGCTGCGCGCCGCCGTGCCGCCGACGGCCATTTTCGCCAGCAACGATGACATGGCGGCGGCGGTGGTTTCCATGGCCCGGAAATTCAGCCTGGATTTGCCCCGGCAGTTGTCGGTGGCGGGCTTCGACGATGCGCCGCTCGCCACTCAAATCTGGCCCGAACTGACCACGGTGCGCCAACCTGTTGCGGCCATGGCACGCCGCGCCGCGGATTTAATCATCCAGCTCGAGCCGCGCCGCAACGGCTGGCCGGAACGCATGCCGCGGCATTTGTTCGAACACGAATTGATTGTGCGCAATTCCACGGCGCGTGCAGCGCGCTAGATTCATCCCGGCATTGCATGAACCGTGCGCTGCAGCGCCTCGATGGCGCCGACCAAATGATACAGCGTGCTGGCCGGAGCGCTCGATGGCGGAATGCATCCGTCGGCGGTTCGCACATCGAACCACAACCCCGGCGTTTGCCAATTGACATAGGCAAACACGCCTTGGGCCGCACTGCAGGCCGTGGACCCATAGCGCGGGTCGCGCGCGAGGGCGGCAAGGGCCGCCTTGAGCCGTTCAGTTTGCGGCCAAAGGCGCGCGCTCTGATCATGCACCGAGAAGTCCTCGAACAAGGCATTCAACACGAAACCCTCGCGTACGCCGAAGCGTTCGGCGGCCTCAATCAGGCGCTGCGCCGGGGCGCGGACGTGCGCGCCGTGGCGCGCCTCCGCGCGCAGCAGCAGCCACCCCCACTCGAACAGGTGTCCGGGCTCGACGATGCGTCCGGCGATGCCGGGGCTCGGCAACCAGGCGGCCGTATAGGATTCGCCGAGCGCGCCGCTATCTGCACGTATGAAGCGTTGCAACGCCACCGCCACGAGAGCGTCCGTCCAGGAATGCCAGCCGGGGTCCGCGCCCATTTCCTCCCATGCTAGGCAGGCTTCCAGAAGATGCATGTGCGGGTTGGTCTCGCGCACCGCAGTGCGTTCGAGATCCGAATGAAACGCATCCGCCGACGCCCGCAGATTGCGCTCAATCGCGCCGCGCAGCGCGAGCGCGCGCGCCTCGAATTCTTCGGGGGCACGCAACGTCGCCGCTGCGGCCGCATAGCTCAACAAGATGAAAGACTGATCGTAAAGCAGCGCGCGCTCATCGAGCGGGCGGCCGTCGACGCCGATCAAGGTGCGGAACAATCCATCAGCCCGCTGAAAATGTTGAGTCAGAAATTCCAGAGTGCGCCGCAAGAGCGGCTGCACGTCGCGCTGCCAGCCGAGTCCTGGCGCGCGCGCCAAAGAAAATATTTGGCGCGCCTGCACCCGCACTCGCAGCGGCTGCGGGCGTACAGCGCCGTCTGCCTCAATGGCTTCGATGAATCCGCCGCTGTCGGCATTGACGCCTTGCAGGATCCAGCGGGGATAGACATCGTCCAGCAGCCACGCCAGCAAACGGGCGTGCACTGTGTGCAGGCGCGCATGAGTTTCATCGACGCTCATGATGACCGGCAGGCTCCCGGAGTTAGCGCAAGAGCCAATTTGGAGTTCAATCGCGTTTCAGCAGCGCGACGCGACTGGGCAACAGGCTGTGGCTGAAAGGCAGGATGGCCGCGGCCACGGCGGGCGCATCGGCCGCCGTAATGGCGCGGGCCACCGGCGCCACCGCGGGGATCTGTCCGGCAAATTCCGCCATGCGCACATTGATGGCGTCAGCCAGCCGGTCGATGAACGATGCCGGCAGGCGCCCGCCGATGAGTATGACCTCGGGGTTGATCAGACAGTTCACCGCGATGAGCGACTCGACCAGCGCCTCAGTCGACTCCTGAATCCAGCAATCGATCACGGCCTTGGCGGCGCCGTTGAGACGCGCCAATCGGCGCGGCGAATCAACTCGATGGCCGGCATCGGCGAGACGGCTGTAAAGCGCCGACAGCGATACGATATTCTGCAGCTGTAGATCCTGACCCGAGGCGGCGCGGCCGTGAAGCCAGCCGATCTCGCCACTGCGTCCATCGGCGCCGAGAAAGTAGCTGCCGTCCACCACCAGACCGCCGCCCAAGGCTGCGGTGATCAACAGGTAGAAGAAACTGCGATGGCGATGCCCCAGCCCGAATTGCATTTCACCGAGGGCGGCCGCGGTGGCGTCGTTCTCCACGAACACGGGTACGCCCAGTATTTCCTGCAGCAGTTCGTCCACTTGCACCTCGGCCCAGGCCGCGTAATCGCCCGGTTGATCCGGCAAATGGGCGCGCGCAATGTCGTCGGGAAACGCGACCCCAACGCCGATGACGCGGCTGCGGGCGATGCCCGCCTGCCTCAGCATGCGCTTCACCGCAACCGCAAAAAAGGCGCGCACCGCCGCAGGCTTCGCAAACAAGATTTCACGCTCAGCGCGCGCGCGCACCCGGCCGGCAAAATCCAGCAGCACCACGGTGATGTGGTCGCGGTCCACATTGAGGCCGACCGAGAAGCAGCTGTCGGGATTCACGACCAGCTTGGTGGCGGGTTGGCCGCGCGCACCGATCATGCGGCCGGCCGACTGAATCAAGCGGTGCTTGAGCAAGCGGCCGGTGATGTTGGCGATCGCCGCGGACGTGAGGCCGGTATGCAGCGCCAAGGCGGCGCGCGTCACCGGACCGTTGACGCGGATGGCGTGCAGGGTGACGCGTTGATTGTGGTCGCCGGCGTGCTTGAGGTTGCTGCCCGAAAGTTGCGGCCCCTGAGTTCGGTCGAGGTCGCGCATGGAGTCAGCTTGTCTGCCCAGTACGATACGCCTCGACGGCCAGCGCCAGCGCACCCAAGGGTCCGGCCTGCGCACCCAATCCCGCGGCCACCACATACTCGTCGATGGGACCGGCCAGCGTCTCGAGCGCGACATAGCCGTTCAAACTGTGGAGCAGCAAGCGGCGCACCTCTGGCAGCAATTCGGGGCGCGCTTGCGCGACGCCGCCGCTTAGAATGATTCTACGCGGCGCCGTGGCGAGCACGATGGTGTGTAGCAGCTGGCCAAGCGCATGCGCAACTCCCTGCCAAACGGGATCGTCTGCGGCCACTTGCGGCGCCGGCGTGCCGGTGCGCGCGGCAATGGCGGTTCCCGAAGCAAACCCCTCGACGCAGTCGGCGTGCAGCGCGCAAGCGCCGTTCGCGTGGTCGCCGGGTTGGCGCGCGATGCGCATATGCCCGAGCTCCGGGTGCGCGAATCCATGCGCCAACGCCCCATTCACGACCAGGCCGACGCCCACGCCCGTGCCCACCGTCACATAGGCAAAATCCTCGAGATCGCGCGCCGCGCCCCAGCGGCCTTCCGCCAGGGCCGCGCCGTTCACATCGGTGTCGAAGCGCACCGGCACATGCATGGCGCGCGACAGCGTGCCCGCCACGTCGACAAATCTCCAACCGGGTTTGGGGGTCGATGTGATGTGTCCGTAGGTGGGCGATTGCGCACTGCGGTCAATGGGCCCGAAGGAACCCACGCCGAGCGTCTCGATAGGGCCATGCACGGCGCGCCACGCCTGTAGTTGTTCGATCAGGCGTTCGAGCGTGGCTTTGGGGTCGCTGCCGGTCGGAATGGCGAGCTGCGCGCGGATGTCATCGGGCGCCGAGGCAATCAGGCAGATGCACTTGGTGCCGCCGAGTTCCACGCCGCCGAACAGCGGCTTGACTGTCATGGCGCGGCTTTGATTGCTCCGGCCGCTCGAGCGCGCGGCGCGAAGTAACTGTCGTGCAGCGGCGCGGCGCGGCGCAATGCGGCGGTGGAGGCGGCCAGAGATGCCAAAATCTCCTTCAACTGCTCGAGCGTCACCACATCCAGCAAGGGATCGTAGTCATCCGGACGCACGCCCAATCCCTCGAAGATATAGAACCAGCTCACATCGGTGAATAGTTCGCCGGAGCGCCAACGCACTCGTCCCGTTCGTCGGTACAGTTCAATGCGCTGCTGCAAGGACTCGGGTAGCGGCATGGACCGGCAGTAACGCCACAGCGGTGTGTCTTCGCGCTGCGTCAGGCAGTAGTGCAGCACGATGAAGTCTCGAATGCGATCGAATTCGTGGCTGACCTCGGAATTGTAAGAATCGATATTGCTTTGATCGAAATGCACATCGGGATAATGCTCCAGCAAGTGATACAAGCCGCTGGTGACGAGATGGATGCTGGTGGATTCGAGCGGTTCCAAGAAACCCGACGCCAGCCCCAACGCCACGCAATTGTGGCTCCAGAAAACTTTGCGCCGGCCGGTGGTAAATTTCAGGAATCTCGGGTCGGCCAGCGGGGGGCCGCCTAAGGAATCGAGCAACTCGGCGGCTGCCTCGTCATCGCTGCAATGCTCGCTGCAGTACACGTAGCCATTGCCGGTGCGATGCTGCAGCGGAATGCGCCACTGCCAGCCGGCGCTGCGCGCGGTCGATTGCGTGTATGGCGCGCGCCTGCCCTGTGTTTCGCTGGGACAGGCCACCGCGCGGTCGCACGGCAGCATCGCAGTCCAATCCAGGTATCCTGCGCCCAGCACCTGCTCGATCAACACGCCGCGAAATCCGCTGCAGTCGATGAATAGATCGGCCGGCAGTGTGGAGCCGTCGGCGAATTGCAATGCTTCCAGAAAGCCGTCCGGACGGCGCTGCGCGCCGGCCACCGTGCGCCCCCAGCGTTCCACGCCCAACCGCTCGGCATAACTGCGTAGGTACTTCGCCACCAAGGCGGCATCGAAGTGCAGGGCGTAACGCAATCCTGAGGCGGGCGAATCGGGATTCGGATCCGGATAGCGAAACTTGAACTCATCGCCGAGCGCCGCGCAGCCGCTGTAATCGTTGAACCGCAGCGCCAGCCCTGCGACGCGCGCCTTGTGCCAGGCATGGAAAAATGGGCGGCGGCCGAGCGGAGCGCCGAATGTGCCGAATGGATGCCAATAGGACTCGCCAACGCATTTCCAGTCGTTGAATTTGATGCCCAACTTATAGGTCGCCTGGGTATGGCGAATGAAGTCACCCTCATCGATGTTCAAAAACCTCAGCACATCGATGATGGGCGGGATGGTGGCTTCGCCCACCCCAATGATCCCGATATCCGGCGATTCGATCACCGTGATGGCGGTGCGTGTTCCGGGCAGGGCGCGGGCCAACATGCTGGCCGCCATCCAACCGGAGGTACCGCCGCCGACGATGGCGATGCGGCGGATGCGCTGCGTTGTCGGTGAATGTTGCGAAACGTCCGGCATTTCAAAGCCTTTAAAGAGAGGGCAGCGCGATATCGCCCTGCCCGCAACGCATGGCTTAGAGCTTGGCCTTCACCCCGAAGAACAAGCGGCGGCCCACATCGTCATAAGTAAACGGTTCGTTCGGGAACTGCAAATAAGTGTGCAGTTTTTCATCGGTGAGATTGACCACCGACACCAGCACGCCAAAATGCGGCCCGAAGTCGTACTCCAGCTGGCCATCGAGCTGCCCATACGGCGCTTGATACACCGTGTAGATTTTGGGCACGCCGTTAATGTCCTGGAACGCGAAGGACGACCCCACTCCGCCTGAATTGACGGCGAGGCTGCGCCACGCATAGGCCGCACGCGCCGAGAACCCCCCGTGCTCATAGTACGCGGTGGCATTGACCGAGTTCTTCGAGACGCCAGGTATCGGCAATTCAGCCCCGAATGAGCTGGTCTGAGTAGATTCGGAGTTAGAGCGGGTGTAGTTCGCGGCAAAGCCCAAACCGAAGTCAAAGGCGTACTGGGCGCTCAATTCGACGCCGTAGATTTTGCCGGTACCGCCGTTGACCGGGGTGGAGACATTCGCGGTGGTACCGCCGACGCCATCGAGTACAAAGGTGGGGACGTTGGCCGTAGTGACGAAATTATCGACCGCCTTATAAAAGTAATTCACGCTCAACAGGCCGTTGCGCGAGAAGTAGTCCTCCCATGACAAATTGAACTGCGAGGCACGGAAGGGATCGAGTCCGGCGTTACCCGCGCTGCCGCCGTTGAATTTGAAGCGCACCTGGCCGTTCGGACCGTCCGGCGCCCGTGTGAAGCCGTACTGCAAACCGGAACCCAGCTGCTGCAAGTTTTGCGGCGCCACCACGCGAGCCGCGCCAAATCGCAGTTTCTGCGTGTCCGTGGCATTCAACACGAAGTTGAACGTCGGCAAAACGTCGGTGTAGCTGCGGCCGCTGCGGAACGGCACGTCATTGGCGTTCACGCCGTTCCAGGACGCGCTGCCCACGAAGGTGGAACCGTTCGAGTTGGTCTGCGCGCCATCCACCGTCAGCTGGGTGCGCACCACGCGCACGCCAAAATTGGCGTGAAACACGTTATTGACGTCGCCCGCATCGCCCATCACATAGACCGATGTGCTCTTCTCCTTCACCACATAGGAGTTCAACGCATCCTTGAAGAATTTCTCGGTGCCGTTCGGTATACCGGCTTGCGCCCACACGGTGTTGAGATAAGTGGCAGGATTCGTCATGCCGCCGGTGACCGGGTTCTTCACGCCGATTGCGCCGTTGGCGAAGTTATTGTAAGTCATGAGCAGGTTAGGGTTCGTCTGGGGCGTGGAATAAGGAATCGCCGCATAACCTGGATCCTGGAAATACAGCCATGTCCCGGATGCCGCCGACGTGCAGCAATTGCCGGCCGCTGTGCCGGCACCGACGCCGCCGATGCCAAACGGTGCGATGCCGTTCTCCAAGTAGCGGCCATGCACGAAGTCTACTTCGCGGTTTTGATAGCGCGCGCCGGCGCTAAGATCGATCAAATTGCCGGCCTTGGCATGCAGATTGAACTTCAAGGCCCAATTTTTTTCATCGAGCTTGTTCGACCACGCCCAATTGGATTTGAACAGTGTGTAGGCGGGATTTGACAGCAAATTGGTATAGCCGTAGTTATTGGAATAATTGGCCGACGGCAGACCGGTGGTGCCGCCGTTGTTCCAGACCCACGCATACCCATGATTGCCGTTGGTGCAGTTGTTGCCGCCATTGTTGCAACCCGGTGCAGTCGGTTGAATGGACGGATTGGTGCTGCCGAATGCCCCATAGAACCCATGTTCGACGTCCGCTTGCGCCGCTTCGTAATCGCCGGTTGCCTTGGCCCAGGCCGCACCGACGTCGCCGGTGATGGGACCACTGCCCAAGAACTTGGTGGTTAACTGGAAATTGTTCGCCTTGGTGTTGTTGCTCTCGTACAGCGTCGAGGTTTCCGCGCCATTCGCCATCATGGTCGCCGATTGAATGACCCCGTTGGAATCGATGGAATAGGCTCGTGTGGAATCGATACCGGGAAAGGAAGCCGGTGCCCCGGCCGAATTGTTTTCACCGCTGCCGCCGGAAAACCACGCCTTGTTCGAATAAGTGGTGCTGATTTCCGTCTCGTCGATGAAGAACCAATTTAAGTTGCTGGTGATGTACTCATTCCACTTCCACTCCACGCCGAGCGTCGCACCCTTGGTGGTAATTTGGTCGAGGATGTCGCTGAAGTAGGCTAATTGGGGGTCGATATAGGTTTGCCCGCCCGGCAGCACGGTGTTGGTGCTGGCGACGGGGCTGCCCACGTAATTTCCCGGCGTGGCGGTGTTGGTGATCAACCACTGATTGCGGTTCTGATCCTGGAACTGCTTGTCGTGCGTCTTCTGATCGTCATAGGAGACGCTGGCCGTCACGGCCAGATTATCACTGAACTTATAGCCGCCGACCAGGGTACCGACCGGCGTCACGCCGCCCTCGGCGTCCGAGGCTTTGGTGCCGCGCATGTTGCCGCCCAAGTTCAGACCCATTTGCTGCGCGAGCGGTGAGCGGGTTCGAAGATCGATGGTGCCGCCGAGCCCGCCCTCGCGATTTTGCGCGGTGGGATTCTTGATGACGTCGATACCGCCGATTTCCTCGCTGGGAATGCCTTCCAGGGAGGCGTACTGCAATCCACCGGTGCCGCCGCCACCCGAGGCTTCTCCTGCGACATAAATTTCACGTCCCGTCAGCAACAACTCGCCATTCAGAGTAATGAGGTTATTGCCCAAGCCGTCGATGAGAACCTGGGTTCCCTTGCCGCCGGAACGGTTGATGGAAACGCCGGGCAACCGCTGCAGCGACTCGGAGACGTTCTGGTCGGGCATCTTGCCAATGTCTTCGGCAGTGACCGATTCGATGAGCTGGATGGATTCGCGCTTGCGATTGAGGGCGGATTCCAGGGATTCGCGGTAGCCGGTGACTGTGATCTCTTGCAATTCATCACCCGTCGCCGCGCCCTGCGCAGGCGCTGGGGGAGAGTCCGCTGCCATCGTCAGATGGCTGGCGATGCAGGCACTGAGTGACACCGCTGTCATAGACGTTACGCGAACAGCCTGACGGGCTCGCTTTTCCCTACGATGTGACATGGTATTCGATCTCCCCTGAAAATAGCGCTTGTAAACATTGGCACGTTGTACTTGGGCCGCGGCAATTAGCCAAAACCCGCCTAATCCAAGCTTTTTGTGCGCTCTATACCCCCCATCGACCGTGGCTTAGCTTGAGTCGACGCAAACGGGAGGCTAACTCCGAAGTTTGTCGGCGTCAACGATTAAGTATTTCTTTTTTATTTAATCCTTTGCTGCGCTGTGTCAGCGCTGACAGTGGGTGCGCGTCAGGCTACGGCGCGTTGGAGCCCCGGTTGTATCGGCTATTTTCCGGCACTGACCTACGATCCAGCGATAATAGGCACGTCGAGTGGTTCTTTTTAGGGTTACGCTGGAGATGTCAGCGGTGTCAGCTGCGGGTGGAAAACATGAAAAGACTGACTCGAGGGGTGGTGTGCGGCGCGTGGCTGCTGATGGCGGCAGCCACTCCGCCAAACGAGAACTTTGGCCCGTACAACGAAGAAATCCTGGAAGGCGGGATCGGCATCGCGCGGCCGCTGCCGCCTGGCTGGCCCGCACTCGCCGCCAATGCGCCCTGGTCGCTGCACGGGTGGCTGCGCATGTCGCGCGTCATTCGCGGTTCTTTGATTCTCGCCGCCATTGGCGATTCCGCTAGCGGCATCTGGCATGGACTTGCAATCTCGGACGGCAGGCTGCGGCTGGTCTTGGACCCTTCAAATAGCGCCAGGGGAGACACCGTACTCGAAGCCGCACGTTGGTATGCGGTGGCGGCAAGTTATGACGGTACCTCCGGGCGGCTGTTTCTGGACGGGCGCCAGATTGCCTCGGTGGCAGCAGCCACCGCACCCGTAGCGGCGCGCCTTGAATTGGCACCCGCGGCGGCGCTCAGCGGCGCAGCACCCGGGCCGCATTTTGGCGGCAGCCTCGCGGCGTTTTCGATTTCACCCGAGGTGCTGACGCCGGCAACTATTGCGGCGATGACGGCCATGCCGCCGAATTTTTCGCTGACCACGTTCAACACGGTCGGCGCCGGTTGGCCGTTGCAGGAACGCGCCTGGCGGGGGCTGCAGGAGCCGCAGGATTCTTGGACCTTACCGCGTTCCAACGCAACCCCGCAGGCGGCGGTGGCGCAGCCGCCGTCGAAATTCGCGGAGTTGGAATCGAGTGGCACGGGCAGATGGCTGCTGCACCGCTGGCGGCTGCGCGCGGCGCCGGGGCTTGACGCGCCGGCTGAGGTCATCTCGCGGCCGGACTTCGATGACGCGCAATGGTATGCGGCGGTGGTCCCCGGCACTGTGCTCTCCACGCTGATTGCGCGCGGGGTGTATCCCGATCCGGACTACGGTCTTAACAACCTCGCGATTCCTGAGTCGCTCGCGCGCCAGGACTATTGGTACCGCAGCGAATTCGCATCGCCCGCTGCATTGCCCGGCGAGCGCTTCGCCTTGACTTTCAAGGGGATCAACTACGCCGCTGAAGTCTGGTTCAACGGCGAGCGCCTGGGCGACATCCGCGGCGCCTTTATGCGCGGCCGATTCGATGTTACGCGTCTGCTGGTGCGCGGCGGCCGCAATGTAGTCGCGGTGCGCATTTCACCGCCGCCGCATCCCGGCATCCCGCACGAACAATCGATTGCCGCCGGACCTGGCGAGAACGGCGGCGCCATGGCGCTCGACGGACCCACCTTCATTGCGGCGGAAGGCTGGGACTGGATCCCTGGCATCCGTGACCGCAACACCGGCATCTGGCAAGACGTCGAGCTCGAACAAACCAGGGAGTTGATACTGCGGGACGCGCATGTGATCACGCAGCTGCCGCTGCCGCGCACCGACCTCACCGACATATCCATCGTGGTGCCGATCGAGAACTGCGGCGCGCGCCTACAGCGGGCGACACTCAGTGCGCGCATCGATGCGATAGAGCTGCGCAAGATCGTCGAGCTGCCGCCGGGCATCAGCGAAATCAGCTTGAACCCGCGCGAATTCCCGCAGCTGCGCTTGCCGCACCCCAAACTTTGGTGGCCCAACGGCTATGGACCGGCCAACCTGTATACCTTGCAGCTGCAGATCGATCAGGATGGCGCGCGATCCGATGCACGCCAAGTTAAATTCGGCGTGCGCGAATTGACCTATGAGCTTTCGCTGTTCAACCGCGCAGGCCGGTTGCGGCGCGTGGAAGTGGATCCCACGACAGGCAGCCTCGTGGGCCAACGCTTGGTGGACGCGCGTCACGAGGCCATTAAGCGGACGCCGAACGGCTGGGCGGCGTCCCTCACCGCCGCCGGTGAGACGTCCGCGGCGGTTCGCCCGGTCGACTCGGCCGCGCTCACGCCCTACTTGGTCATTCGGGTCAACGGGGTGCCCATTGCGGCGCGCGGCGGCAGCTGGGGGATGGACGATTCACGCAAGCGCATTTCACGCGCACGACTCGAGCCCTATTTCAAATTACAGCGCGCGGCGCATCTGAACATCATTCGCAACTGGCTGGGGCAGAACACCGAGGAGGTATTTTATGATCTGGCCGACGAATACGGCCTTTTGGTGTTGAATGATTTTTGGATCTCAACCCAGGATTTTCAGCTGGAACCGCAGGATCCGCAGTTGTTTCTGGCCAATGCGCGCGATGTCATCAGCCGCTATCGCAATCATCCGTCCATCGCTGTTTGGTTCGGCCGCAACGAGGGCGTGCCGCCGCCGTTGCTCAATGAGGGGCTCGCGGATTTAGTGGCCTCGCTGGACGGGACCCGTTACTACACGGGCAGTTCCAATTCCGTGAATCTGCAGGGCAGCGGTCCCTACGATTACCGCGACCCTGAACGCTACTTCACCGATCTCGCACAAGGCTTTTCCGTGGAAGTGGGTACGCCGTCGTTGTCGACGCTCGAATCCCTGCGCGCCTCCATCCCCGAGGCGGACCTTTGGCCGCTCAGCGACGCGTATGCCTACCACGATTGGCATTTCGGCGGAAACGGCGATGTGGCGAGCTTCATGAGCGCACTTGACCGGCAGTACGGCGCTGCGACGGGGATCGAGGATTTCGAGCGCAAGGCGCAAATGATGAACGCCGTGACCTTTCGCGCCATCTTTGAGGGATTTCAAGCGCATCTATGGACCCGCAACAGCGGCCGGTTGCTGTGGATGACGCATCCCTCCTGGCCGAGTAACACCTGGCAGATCTACAGTTCGGACTACGATGCCGGTGCCGCCTATTACGCGGTGAAGAGAGCCTGCGAACCGCTGCATGCGCAAATGAATTTGCCGGATTACCGCCTGGCCGTGATCAACACCACACGCGAGGCCGCCACGGAGCTCACTCTGCACAGCCGGGTGCTGTCGCTGGATAATCGCGTACTCGCCGAGCGTCGGGACAGGGTGAGCGCGGCAGCCAACGCGACCACTACACTGCCGGCTCTGAATCTCATATCGGTGCTGGATCGCGAAGAGCTGGTGTTGGTCCAATTGACGCTCACCAATGCCAGGGGCGAGATGCTCTCCGAAAATATCTACTGGCAGGGCCGAGAGCAGATCAGTCTCAAGCGGCTCAATCAGCTCAAGCCCCAATCCTTGTCCATATCCGCGCGTGCGCGCCGCACACGCGAGGACACCATCGTCGCCGTGCAGCTGGTAAATGCCGGCCCTGCCGCGGTGCTCGGCGCCAAGATCACTCTGCTCGATGCGCAAGGGCAGCGAGTACTGCCAAGCTATTACAGTGATAATTACCTGACGCTGCTCCCCGGGGAGACCCACCGCATCGACGTGCATTGCCCGCTGCAAGGCGCGCAATGCGCGCGGGTCGCGCTGCGCGGGTGGAATGTGTTGAGACAGGAAATCAAGATCGACGATGACCCGGACGGTTGATCGAGCTTACGACGCTTCGTGTAAGCTATGCGAACAGGAGCGCAAAATGGACGATTTACTTGTTAGCCATGACCCTGAAGTCATGAGTGGGGCGCTTTGTTTCAAGGGAGCGGTTGGCGTTGGATGCGACTGCTGCTTGACGAGTCGGTCCCAAGCCGGCTGCGTCGATCCCTGACCAATCATTCCGTTCGAACGGTTGTTGAGTACTACCACTTGTTCCCGCACTGCTGCGCGAGCTCGCGTCACTAACGCCCTTAAAGCATGCAAACATCAAATGTAGCTCCTGGCCCCACCGAGCCTCCGGACCATGCGCCAATGCAGCACACCCCCATGATGCAGCAGTACCTGCGCATCAAGTCCGAGCACCCCGACGTGCTGCTGTTCTATCGCATGGGCGATTTCTACGAAATGTTTTACGAAGACGCCCGCCGCGCCGCCGGGCTTCTCGACATCGCGCTCACTCAACGCGGCGTCTCCGCGGGCGCGCCGATCCCAATGGCCGGCGTGCCGGCCGTTTCGCTCGATTCGTACTTGGCCAAGTTGGTGCGCAAAGGCGAGTCGGTCGCGATCTGCGAACAGCGCGGCGATCCCGGAAAGACCAAAGGTCCCCTGGAGCGCGAAGTGGTTCGTATCGTGACCCCTGGCACCATCACGGATGAGGCCCTGCTGGAAGAACGACGCGACAACGTGCTCGCCAGCGTCTGCGAAATCAGTGGCCGGTATGGTCTCGCATGGCTTGATCTGTCGGCGGGGCGGTTCAGCGTCATGGAACTGAGCACTCTTGCGGCACTCGAGGCTGAGCTGGAGCGGCTGCGTCCGGCCGAATTGCTGGCGCCCGACGGCATGCAGCCCGCTTTGGCCGCGTCAACGCCAGGCCGGGACCTGCCCTGGCGACTACGTGCCCCGTGGCATTTCGATACCGATTCCGCGACCCGCTCGCTCACTGAACAATTCAATACCCGCGATCTGCACGGGTTCGGCTGCGCGGATAAACCGGTCGCGATCGCGGCCGCCGGCGCGCTGCTCGCCTACGTCCGCGAGACCCAAAAATCGGCGCTGCCGCATCTTTTGTCGATTACCACCGAAGAGCGCGACGCCGCCCTGACCATGGACCCCGCCACCCGCCGCAACCTGGAACTCGACGAGAGCCTGGCCGGCAAACCGGAGATGACTCTCGCCGGCGTATTCGATCGCACCGCCACTGCCATGGGGGGCCGCATGCTGCGCCGCTGGCTGCACCGCCCGCTGCGCGATCGCAACGCACTGCGGGCTCGATATGACGCAGTCGCGACTCTGATCGAGGCGGCCCAATACACAGCCGTGGCGCGGTCATTGAAAACCATCGGTGACTTGGAAAGAATTTTGGCGCGAGTGGCCCTGCGTTCGGCTCGGCCCCGCGACCTTACGCAGCTGCGCGACGCCCTCGGCGCGTTGCCCGATCTGCAGCAAGCGCTCGGCGCCACGCAATCACCCCTCCTGCAAGCACTCATCACCGAATTAAGCCGCGACAGCCGCTTGCACCGCGACGACCACCAATTGCTCGCCAAGGCGCTGGTGGAGTCGCCGCCGCATTTTCTCAGAGACGGCGGAGTGATCGCACCTGACTACGATGGCGAACTCGACGAACTGCGCCTCCTCGGTACCAATACCGAACGTTTCCTGGTAGAACTCGAACAGCGCGAGCGCGAGCGCAGCGGTCTGTCGAGCCTGAAATTAGGCTTCAATCGAGTGCAAGGCTTTTTCATCGAAGTGAGCCGCAGTCAAGCTGACAAGGTTCCGCAGGACTACCTGCGCCGGCAAACCGTAAAATCCGCCGAACGATTCATCACACCCGAACTCAAGTCCTTCGAAGACAAGGTGCTGGGCGCCCGCGACCGCGCGCTGGCTCGTGAAAAGAGCTTATACGAAGCATTGCTGGACCATCTGATCTCACGTCTGGCCGCGTTACAGGCGACCTCAGCGGCCATCGCGCAAATCGATGTGCTGGCGTGTTTCGCCGAGCGCGCCTCGACCCTTGACTGCGCGCAACCGGAGTTGGTCGACCATCCCAGTCTGTTGATCGATGGCGGGCGTCATCCCGTGGTTGAGCGCGCCGCGCGTGAGCCTTTCGTTCCCAACGACCTGCGTTTTGACGACTCGCGGCGCATGCTGGTCATCACCGGCCCGAACATGGGTGGGAAAAGCACCTACATGCGCCAGACCGCCCTCATCGTCATTTTGGCGCACATCGGTTGCTTCGTCCCTGCGCGGCGCGCCGTACTCGGACCCTTGGATCGCATCTTCACACGCATCGGCGCCTCAGACGATCTCGCCGGCGGCCGCTCGACCTTCATGCTCGAAATGACCGAGACCGCCAACATTCTCAACAACGCCACCGCCAAGAGCCTCGTGCTCATGGACGAAGTCGGCCGCGGCACCAGCACCTTTGACGGCCTATCCCTTGCCTGGGCCTGCGCCGCCTTCATCGCCACGAAAATTCGCGCGTTCACGCTATTCGCCACACACTATTTTGAACTCACGAGTCTTGCCAGCGAAGCACCGGGAGTGGCCAACGTACACGTGCAAGCCGTCGAACACGGCGACAAATTGGTGTTCCTGCACAGCGTCAAGGAAGGACCCGCCAATCAGAGTTACGGGTTGCAAGTCGCTGCTCTCGCCGGGATTCCGAATTCGGTCACGGCACGGGCACGGCGTTATTTGACCGAATTGGAACGCGAGCGCGACGCGTTGCGGACGGCCAATTCACCGCAAGTCGAACTGCCCTTGTTCGCGGTTCCGCTGCCGGCGCATATCGCACCCGCTTCCGCCGCCCTCGAGGCGCTGCGCACACTCGATCCGAATTCCTTGAGCCCGCGCGAGGCGCTGGACCAATTGTTCCGTCTTCAGCAGCTGGACCGCGGCGACGCCTAGGCAATCGGCAAGTAGGCTAGCGCTGAAAACGCCCCGCCTTCAAGAACGCCCCCGCCTGCCGCGCCACCGCCGCCGAAAACAACATTCCCGTGTGGCCCACCCGCAGCACGATGTGGTCCCTCGCCGCGTCGAGCCGCGTCTCTTCGACCAAAATAGTGCCATCGCTGGGTCCGCGGAGCGCTCCGATGAGTCGCCCCAAACCTCTGCCCGAGTCCCCCGCGATGATGCCGAGATCGCGTGAGCCGTTCCAAAGACGGTCGCGGCTCCCCAGCATTTCTTCGCGAACACTGCGACCCATGATTTTTCCGCCCAGCGGCAACCTTGCCAGATTGAGCGCGGTGCGACAGCCGCGAACGGGCGATCCCAGCAACAGCACTCGCCCGGGAGGCAAGCCTGTGGGCGCAGCCCCTTCGAAAAACTTTAAAATCACCACGCCCCCCAGACTATGGCCGACCAAGTGCAGCGAGTCGGCGCGAATCGTGCTCAAAAACTCTCCCAGCGCGCGGCCGTTCGCGGTTGCGTCGGCGCGCACGGAGGGATAGGAAAATACCCGGGTCTCGGCGCCGAGGTCGCGTGCGAGTCGCCGGCGCAAGCAGAGGGATTCGGCCCCTCGCTGCCACAGTCCGTGCACGTAAACGACCATGGTGCTCACCGGCGATCCCCTAGAAGCGCAGCTGCTCGATCACGGCCCGATTGGTGCCCGAGGAGACCGCGACGAGCGCTTCGGTACCACCCGCCCAGCGAGCCCGCACATGCTCCGAATCGCTCAAGGTGACCGGCATGCGCTGCGCCAACCGCAATGAAAAGGCATGTTCGAGATTGTGCGTGACGCCGGGCGCGTACACCTTGCCGAAGGCCGGCAGGATCTCGTACACCTGAGTCCACTGCAAGTTCACCAACACGCCCTGAGTGATGCCGGTTTCCTCGACCACTTCACGCCGCGCCGCGCTGTCGGCGTGCTCTCCCCATTCCAAACTGCCGGTGACCGACTGCCAAAAACCCGGCGGACGGCGCCGTTCGAGCAGCAGAAATTCTCCCGCCTCCGTGTAAATCACGATCAATACGGATTCCGGCCGGCGAAACTGCTGCAAAGACTACTCGATCTTGGGCGGCGCAACGCGCACGCGGATGTGCAGCTCCTTGAGCTGCGCCTCGCTGACTTCGGTAGGGGCATCCATCAACAGATCCGCCGCGGTCTGTGTCTTGGGGAAAGCGATCACATCGCGAATACTGTCGGCTCCTGCCATCAGCATCGCCAATCGATCGAGGCCGAACGCAATGCCGCCGTGCGGAGGCGCGCCAAACTTCAACGCATCCAACAGGAATCCAAATTTGTTCCGAGCCTCTTGCGCAGAAATGCCGAGCAGATCAAAAACCACGGATTGCAGTTCTTGGGAGTGAATTCGCACCGAGCCGCCGCCGATCTCCGAGCCGTTCAAAACCATGTCGTAGGCTTTGGCAGTCGCCTCGCCGGGGCTCGCCGCCAAGGCCGCGTAGTCAAGGTTCGCAGGACTGGTGAAGGGATGGTGCATGGCCTGCCAGCGCTTCGCCTCGGCGTCCCACTCGAACATGGGAAAATCCACGACCCACAGAAGTCGCCAGCCCGGCGCCACCAGCTTCAAGTCCTGAGCCACCTTCAGGC
>JALYIW010000083.1 GCA_030775625.1 Pseudomonadota bacterium
ATCTACGGCCACCCGCGGGCAGACGCGAACGGTTCGAGTGGGGCAAACGCCGTGCGGCGGCGATTTACTTATCGAGGAGTTTTATTGCAATGAAGACGCGAGCGGCTGTTGCCTTCGAAGCGGACAAACCGCTGAGTATCGAAGAAGTCAATTTGGAGGGACCAAAAGCCGGCGAAGTTCTGCTGCGCATCGTGGCGACCGGTGTTTGCCATACGGATGCCTTCACGCTGTCCGGCGCCGACCCGGAAGGCATGTTCCCCGTGATATTGGGCCACGAAGGCGGCGGCATCGTCGAAGAAGTGGGCCCCGGCGTAGCCAGCGTCAAACCCGGCGATCACGTCATCCCGCTGTATACGCCCGAATGCGGCACCTGCGAATACTGTGTGTCGGGCAAGACCAATTTATGCCAAAGGATCCGCGTCACCCAGGGCAAGGGAGTCATGCCTGACGGCACCTCGCGCTTTTCCTACGCAGGCAAGCCGGTGCTGCACTACATGGGCACCAGCACTTTTTCCGAGTACACGGTCCTGCCCGAAATTTCGGTTGCCAAGATCAATCCGAAAGCGCCTCTCGAGAAGGTGTGCCTGCTCGGCTGCGGCATCACCACCGGCATCGGCGCGGTCCTCAACACGGCGAAGGTGACAGCGGGTTCAACCGTGGCCGTATTTGGATTGGGCGGCATCGGCTTGTCGGTAGTACAGGGCGCGGTGATGGCCAAGGCCTCGCGTATCATCGCCGTCGACCTGAACCCGAGCAAATGGATCATGGCCAAAGCATTGGGCGCCACCGACTACGTCAATCCGAAGGACTATGACAAACCGATTCAACAGGTCATCGTCGATCTGACCAATGGCGGCGTGGATTATTCGTTCGAGTGCATCGGCAACGTTCACGTGATGCGTTCCGCGCTCGAGTGTTGTCACAAGGGATGGGGCGAGTCCGTGATCATCGGCGTAGCAGGGGCGGGTCAGGAAATTTCGACGCGTCCGTTTCAATTGGTGACGGGGCGCGTCTGGCGCGGTTCGGCGTTCGGCGGGGTAAAGGGCCGCTCGCAACTCCCTGGCTACGTGGATCGATACCTTGCCGGCGAGATCAAGATCGACGAAATGATCAGCGAGGTATTGCCGCTCGAGAAAATCAACGACGCATTCGAGCTGATGCATGCAGGCAAAGTGATCCGTTCGGTCATCGAGTACTAAGGCGATTGATTGTGAACGATGCCGTTTCGACGGCTGTATGAACCTATTGGAGGAAGAATCATGGCAGTTTCAATTCACCCGTCGGTCGACAATGGTGTCAAGCAAGGATCGAAGGATTTCGCAGGGGGCACGCTGACGTGCAAATGCACGGACAAGCCCGTCAAAGTGTCGATCGGCGCGCAGACCGCACACAATCACGCATGTGGCTGCACCAAATGCTGGAAGCCGAAGGGTGCGTTATTTTCAGTTGTCGCGGTCGTATCGAAGGACAAGGTGAAAGTAACGCTGAACGGCGACAAACTCGCGGTCGTCGATCCTTCCGCGACGATTCAGCGTCATGCCTGCAAGGTGTGTGGCACCCATATGTACGGCCGCATTGAAAATACCAAGCACGCTTTCTACGGCCTGGATTTCGTGCACTCTGAATTGTCATCCGAGACCGGGTGGTCGGCGCCGGGATTCGCGGCATTCGTGTCCTCGATCATCGAGGCGGGTGCCGATCCGGCAAACATGGGGGCGGTGCGTGGCCGCCTCAAGGAACTGGGTCTGGAGCCTTACGACTGCCTGAATCCGCCATTGATGGACGCGCTCGCGACGCATGCCGCGAAGCAAGCCGGTGTCCTCAAGTCTTGATGTTGCTTCGTTGATGTCGGGGGGCGTGATGCAACGCTGCCTTCTAGGGTTGGGCAGCGTTGCATTCGAATCGGCTACTGCTCGAGAACGATGTTGTGCTTGTGAATTTTTCGATAGAGCGTATTGCGGCTGATGCCCAACGCCTGCGCCGTGCGGCTGATATTCCAATGCATCCTTTCGAGCTCCCGCAGAAGGGCCGCGCATTCGGCGTCACGCAGGGCCGCTGACGGCAAATGCGCCGCCGCCGGCGCATCCTCACTGCCATTCGGCAACTGGGGTGCAGACGCTGTCCGCGTATCGTGGAGGATTTCCTGCGGCAGATTCGATATCCGGATGATGCCGTCCCGGCACAGCGCCGATGCAGTGCGCAGAGCGTTTCGCAATTGACGAATATTGCCCGGCCAAGAATAATCCAACAACTTGTTGAAGGCGTCCTCGGCGATCTCTACGGATTCCTGATCGGCGTTCTCTTCCTGCAGCAGCGTACCTATCAGGTCCGCCTTGTCGCCGCGGTCGCGCAGCAGCGGCAAGTGCAGCGTCATTCCGTTCAACCGATAATAGAGATCCTCGCGAAACTCGCCGCTTTGAATCATCAGGAGAATGTCGCGATGCGTGGCGCTGATCACGTGTAGATTGACGGGAATCGCCTGATCGCTGCCGAGCGGCACAACCTCGCGTTCCTCGAGCACCCTCAACAGCCGGGTTTGCAGTATCAGAGGCATGTCACCGATTTCGTCCAGAAACAACGTGCCACCGTTGGATTGCAGGATCTTGCCGACGCGCCCCTCCTTGACGGCGCCGGTGAACGCGCCGCGCGTATAACCAAAAAGCTCGCTTTCGATGAGGCTCTCGGGGATGGCCGCGCAATTGACCGTCACAAAAGCCTTATCCGACCACAATCCGCTATGGTGCAGCGCCTTCGCGAAGGCTTCCTTTCCGGTGCCGGTTGCGCCTTGCAGGAGTATGGGAACCTGTTTGGCGAATAGCTGGCGGCCGAAGCTCAGGTTCTTGCGCATTTGGGAGTCTTCACCCACATGGTGCTGTCCTCGCGCACCCCGCATTGCGTCCTCGTTCTCGCTGATCTGCGCCGGCGCTGCGAGTTCCAGTGTCCGCGCCGCGGGACGAAGTGGCGCGCGTGCGATCGCAAAGAATCGGCGGCCATGTGCGAGATCGCGCACCGGCCAAATCGTGCTGGGCTCGGATTGGGCACGTCTTGACAGTGTTCCGAAGTCGAACTGAAAAAACTTCTCGATAGACTCGCCGAGCAGTGCTTTGCGCGACGAGCAACCCAGTTGCAGAAGGGCGCTTTCGTTGATTGCCGCGATATTGCCGTTTTCATCCATGGCAACCAGGGCTTCATGCAGCAATCCGACGAACTCCGGGCGGCTGTGAAAGCGCAAAATCCACGACCGGCTGTACTCGTTCAAAAAATTCCAACGCGATATCAGGTGAGCGGACATGTTCACCAGCGCCATGGTATGGCGCTGAATCAATCGGCTATCGCTCGAATTCGCCGTCGACGCATCCAGCACGGCGATGATGGAACCTTGCGGATCCAGAATGGGAGCACCGGAGCATGACAGAGAAAGGTTGTATCCCCGGAAATGCTCCTCGCGATGGACGGTGACCGGACAGCCCTCGGCCAGACAGGTGCCGATGCCGTTGGTCCCCTCATGACGTTCGTCCCATAGGGCGCCTATCGACAAACCGGCTTGGCGGAATTCCCGCTGCAACGTAGGATCGGTGATGGTGGTGAGCACCGCCCCCTGTGTATCTGACAAGATCACCGCAAAACCCGATCCGGCGATCTGTTCGTAGAGACTCTCCATTTCGGCGCGCGCAACCGGCAACAGTTCGCCCATGCGCTGCTGCAATTCCTTGACTGCCTGCGAATTCAAAATGGAATTCTGCCGCGGTGCCGACGGTTCGATGCGGTATTCCCGCAGACAGCGATGCCACGAGCGAGTGACGTGCGGTTCTATTCCCGCGGGCTGAAGCCCGTTCTGTACGACATGCAGAATCCGCGACGCATGACTCGTGGCCAGATTCAGATTCGTCATGACACCCCTTCTTTTATTCCACTGTGTCACGTCGAACCGCAGCACAGCCAACTCACGAGAGGTTGAGCCCTTTGTGCGGATCCCGCAATATGCAGCGCAACAATTATTCTGCCGGGGCGGCTGGCGTTCCGAATTTATAGCCCGGATCGCCGTTGTACTTGGAGCGGATGAAGGTAATGATCTTCCAGAGGTCGGCGGAATTCTGCACGATGCCGCCGAAGGCAGGCATGGGACCCACCACGCTCTCGCGCCCCTTTCGGGCATAACCCGCTTTTTGCAGTTCGTCGCTGCCTAAGGTCACCAGCCGAAACAAGGTGTCGTCGTCGCCGCCGTAAATCCAAATATCGTTGGTCAAGGGGGGACAGATTCCCCCGCCGCCGCCGCCGCCGTGGCAGCCACTGCATGCATAATGCAACAAAGCCGCCTGCCCTGCCGCAACGATGTCTGCTTGCGTATCTTTGTAGGGGTTTACCAACTTTCCCTGCGGGGTATTCTTGACCAGGTCAGGGGGAAGAATCTTGGTGTAATCGATCGCGGACCCGGCCGGCGCGACGTCGGCCCGTACCCGGTTGATGCTGCCCACGGCCGCGGCCGCCATGATCGCCACGACGCTCCCAACGAGAACTCCTCTAATCACTGCAATTCTCCTTCGCCTATGCCATATCGCTTCGAAGATCAGTCGTATCGGATTCAAGCCTAGCCTGACTTGGACGTGCCGTGCGCAGCCGCTCGCTCCAGAACTTTGACGACAGCGTCGCTATTGTTTGCCTGCGCGATACTCAATGCCGTGCGGCCGTCCTCGCTGCGCGCGTTGACGTCCGCTCCTGACTCTAACAGCAGATCAACGAGCGTCGAGCGGTTTTGGGCCGCGGCGATCATCAGTGCGGTTACCCCTCCCGGATTCACCGCATTCACCTTCGCACCGTGCTCGAGCAGCAACGATACGAGATCATTCGATCCGGATAGCGAGACCAGCATCAAAGGCGTGTAGCCGCCCTTGGCGATCGGTGCGTTTACGTCCGCACCCGAATCGATCAGGGCTCGCGCTGCCTTTACCTTGACGTTCTGCGCGGCGATGCCGATCGGCGTGAGACCGTCGTTATCGGTAGAATCGAGCTTGGCTCCATGAGCGATCAGCAGCTCGACGAGCGCCGGATTGTCGCCCCACGCGGCCCACATCAGCGGTGTCCAGCCGCTGCGGTCGGGCAGATTCGCATCGCCCCCGTGATCCACGATATAAGTCGCGACTGCGACAAATCCGGCACGGATGGCGCTGATCAAGGGCGTATAGCCTTCGCCGTCGCGCGAGTTGGCCTTGGCCCCATGGTGCAGCACGTAACTCACTCGATCGACATCGTTGGCAACGACGGCGTTGTTCAACTCGTCGTCGGGCCTGGCTCCTTGCGCCAACCATTTTTTCAGATCGGCCATTCTGGCCGCGTGCAACTTCGCCGTCAGCGCCGCGCTCTGAACTTCGGGCTTGGGCGTCTCATAAGGTCCGTGCGAAGGCAAATCTCCGGACACCGTGCATTCGCCGCACATTACGAGAGGCACGCCGAAGTCGACCAGGATCTGTTGAATTTCGCTCTTGTGTTGTGCCAGCGCCTGCTCCACTGCGGCTTTGATATCCGGCCGGCCGCGCGGCACGGCAAGCGTCATGTCGAATTCCATGGGAACTTCGTTTTCCAGCAGATTGACCGGCAAGATATTCAGAGGCGCTTTCGCGACGGTCTTGTAAAACCCCGCCATGGGACCCCAGGCTGCCGCCACATCGAGGCTGCCATCGATGACTTGCTGGACTTGATACGAGGGCTGATTCTGAGACTCGAGATCCGCGTTATGACTCAAATAATGAATCACGGTATTGTCCACGATGTGATGCTCGGCCAATGCTTGACGGATGGCGGAGACTTGAAACACTCCGATGCGCAGCTTCTTCAAAACCTGATCGTCCAGGCTTTTTATATTTATGCCCCTATCGCTGCGATACGCCAAAACGAAAGTGGAGCGATACAAGGGCGCAAGCACCACAGCGCCTTCGGTGTCCGAAGCCATGTCCATCCAAAGATCGCAATTGCCCTCGCTCAGCGTCGTGCGCATGAGTCCACGTTCTATGGAGGGCCGCCAGTAGTATTGCACGCCGGTACCGATTGCGGCACCGATCACTTGCGCGATTTTGTTCTCGAAGCCTTCACCCTTCTGATTGGACAGAGGCATATTGCCCGGATCGGCGCAGACGGTCAGGTTCTTCAAATCGCCGCCTAAGGCGGCGCCGCTTGCCGCGAGACACATGGCAAGCATCGATGAACGCGTCAAGGTTGCGATGTTGTTCTTCATTGCCATCTCCCGGAACGGTACGTATCAACGCTGGGCGCAGCTGATTCGACGGGTACGCGTCCGCAAGATTTCATATACGCGTCGCCAATTAGCGTCGGCCGTCGCCTCAAAAAAGCCCGGCGACTGTCGTCACCGGGCTTGCTCGTCTTCAAGAACGAGATCGAACTACATCCCGCCGCCGACCCTGAAGGTGTACAGCGTGCCGCCCTGCGGAATCGTGCTCAGATTCGCCGCCTTGGTCATTGCAGTTGCGCCAATGGCTCCGAATTTGTCGCTAAGATCGAGCCCGGCCGTCACCGGCAAACCGATCCAGCCGCCAATGCCCGACCATACGGATACGTACTGCTTGCCTTTCACGGAGTACGTGATCGGGTTGCCAATGATCCCTGAGCCGAGTTTGCGCGACCACAACACCTTGCCGGTCGCTCTGTCCACGGCGCGGAAATCGCCGCCGAGGCTGCCGTAGAACGCCAAGCCGCCCGCCGTCACCAGCGCCCCGCCCCAGTTCGGGAACTGGTCGGGAATTTCCCACTCGGTCTTGCCGGTGACCACGTTGAACTTCTTGAACTTGCCGGTCACGCCCGGCTTCTCCGGATACATGTAGACGTTGGCGAATACGTATACGGTTCCCTGCTGGGTATGCGAACGCTCTTGGGGTTCGTCTTCCATGCACCAGTTGTTGGTGGGCACATAAAAATTGGTGGGATCGGTCGGATCGACCGCCACCGGCTGCTGGTCCTTACCGCCCATCGCTGATGGGCAGGCTTGGGTATTCACCCCCACTTTCAGCGGTGAATGCTCGGCAACCTTCACGGGGCGGCCGGTCTTCATATCGACCTTTTCCGCCCAGTTGGCAGTGACATACTTGTTGGCGCGCAACAGCGTGCCGTCGGTACGGTCGAGCACATAGGCAAAGCCGTTGCGGTCGAAGTGCACCAGCGTCTTACGGTCCTTGCCGTCGACATTCATGTCGACCAGCACGACCTCGTTGACGCCGTCATAATCCCACTGGTCGAACGGGGTCATTTGATAGACCCATTCGGCCGCGCCGGTGTCGACGTTGCGGGCGAAAATGCTCATCGACCACTTGTTGTCGAACTTGCCGCTGTTGCAATTCTCCTGCGTCAGCGGTTCAGCGCAACGATACTGCGGAGCCCACAGGCCCGGATTGCCGGTGCCGTAATACACCAGATGCAAGGCTGGGTCATAGGCGTACCAACCCCACGCCGCGCCGCCGCCACGCTTCCACTCATCGCCGGGGAAAGTCGCGATGCCCAAGTCCTTACCGGCCTTGCCGTACTCAGGATGCTTCTTGTTGGTGTCGGGCGTCAGACACACATCTTTGTCGCTGCCGGTGGAGTGGCATTCCCACACTTTCTTGCCATCGGCGAGGTTGTAGGCGGTGACCCGTCCACGGGCCGCAAATTCATCGCCGCCGAAGCCGATGATGACTTTGTCATTGGCGATGATCGGAGCCGGTGTGATTGTCTCACCGTGTTCCGGTAAGGCATGTTTGATGACCCAAATTTCCTTGCCGGTCACCGCGTCGAGGGCAATGACGTAACCATCCAAGGTGCCGAACACGACTTTCCCGTCGGCATACGACAGCCCGCGATTCACGGTATCGCAGCATGCGCGGGGTACCGCCGACTCGTCGCGGCCGCTGGTCTTGGTGTAATGCCATACCTGCGTCGGATGATCCGGATCGCTGAGATCCATCGCTTGCACGATGTTCGGCCAGCCGCTTTCCATGAACATCATCGGCTTACCGCCGACATTTTGGATAACGAGAGGCTGTCCTTCGTGGCCGCGCAGCGTGCCGCTCGACTGCGACCACGTCATCTGCATGTCTTTGACGTTGGCGGTGTTGATGTCTTTCAGGGTGCTGTAGCGGGTGAGATTCAAGTTACCCGCCGGGGCGCCCCACTGGTTGGGGTCCTGAAAACGCTGCATTTGCTCGGTATCCGAGGCGGCCATTGCGGCACCACAGGTCGTAATGAGCGCTGCGACGGCATAAAATATTTTGACGTGACGTTTAGCTGTGAGCCTTATCATCTCAATTCTCCTGCTGCGTGGGGTCTTGAGCTCAAGTCTTGGTGCCATGCGAAAATTACATGAATCGATATTCATTGTTTGCAAACTCCCTCCTTGCCAATTCGTGCTCGTTGTTTATATTTCTCTGGCCTTGAACCATTGTGGGGCAGTTTGATCCCAATGTATGGTAAGTCGGCGCAGTCATCGCCGGCTCTGCCATATATGAGAATAGCAATGCCTATGCCATTTCGTGTAAATCCAAAAATAATTTAGTTTTGGTGGATAAAATGTTTTAAATCCGCAACTTACGATTTATGGATTAAGCGTTTGCACGGCAGGTAGGCGTGGAGTGTGCCATGCGCGGGACAATGAGCAGTGCCAATTGCGCCGTAACTGAGGCGCGTGGCGGCAATCCATGTTGTACATGCTGCGAATTGTTGCGGTCCCCACGGTGAGGAAATTTCGCTGCGTTGCATGGCTCGTGCATTTGACCCTATGGTTGGCGCCGCTGCCGGCTGCGGCGCAGGATGCGCCTCAGGATCCGCCTCAGGTGTTGTTCAAACAGTTGTTCGTTGCCGTGCAAAGCGCACAAGTTTTTGCCGACAGCAAAGCATTTCCCGACGCAATCCCCGCATCGCCGCCCGCCGACATACTGCGGCAGTTCGATGCGCGCCGGCCCGCTGGCCAAGCGGCGCTGAAGGATTTTGTCGCTGCGCATTTCAACATGGTGGCCATCATGCCCGCGGCGCCCGCCGCCGGCGAATCGACGCCCATCATTGACCCGGCGCCCATCGTCGACCACATCGACGGATTGTGGGAATCCTTGACCCGCCCCGCTGCCGCTGCGCAACGGTACTCCTCCCTCGTGGCACTACCACGCCCTTACGTGGTGCCGGGTGGACGGTTTCGTGAGATCTACTACTGGGATTCCTATTTCACCATGCTCGGATTGGCCGAAAGCGGCCGCCACGACCTGGTGACCGATATGGTCGCCGACTTCGCTTACATGATCGACACCTTCGGCCACATACCGAATGGCGCGCGCACCTATTACATCAGCCGCTCGCAACCGCCATTTTTCTTCGCCATGGTCGGATTGCTGCAACCCGACGAACCCGGCGCCGCGTTCGCACAATTCCTGCCGCAGCTGCGGCGAGAATATTCATTTTGGATGGCAGGCGCGCGTGAACTCAAGCCGGGGATTGCCCACCGGCGCGTCGTCGCCATGCCCGATGGATCCGTTCTGAACCGCTTTTGGGATGATCGGGATACGCCGCGGGATGAATCATACCGCGAAGACACACAACTAGCGCGCAACAGCCGCCGTCCGGCGGCCAAATTATTTCGCGACATTCGAACCGCGGCGGAGAGCGGCTGGGATTTTAGTTCCCGCTGGTTCGCCGACGGCCGAACACGGGCCACCATTGACACCTCGGAAATCGTGCCGGTCGATCTCAACAGTTTGCTTTATGGATTGGAAAACGCCATACGCGGCGGCTGTGAGTACAACGGCGACAAAGCATGCGTCCTTGAGTTCAGGCGCAAGGCGCTATCCCGGCGCCGGGCGATTGATAGGTACCTGTGGGATGCGCGCAGAGGCGCCTATCTGGATTACCGCTGGACGCACCGGCGACGCATGGAGCGCGTGTCGGCGGCTACGCTGTATCCGTTGTTCGTGTCGCTTGCATCGCAGGGCCAAGCCGCCGCGGTGGCCAACATTACTGCGCGGGAATTGCTCAGGCCCGGCGGCATCGTCACGAGCACTGTCGATACCGGCGAACAATGGGATTTTCCGAATGGCTGGGCACCGCTGCAATGGATCGCCATCGCCGGCCTGCGTAACTCCGGCCAGGCAGATCTCGCCGCGGGCATTGCATGCCGATGGGTCGCGAATGTCAACGGAGTCTACCGGCGCAGCGGCAAACTCGTGGAAAAGTACGACGTCGTGGCGACCGACCGCAGTGGCGGCGGGGGTGAATATCCCTTGCAGGACGGCTTCGGCTGGACCAATGGCGTGACGCGCAAACTCATTGCCTTGTATCCGGCAGACGCCGCGCTGACAACATCGGCGCTGTGCCCTTGAGAGCGCACGAGTAAATGCAGCCTTCAACTAT
This sequence comes from Pseudomonadota bacterium, assembly GCA_030775625.1. Taxonomy (GTDB): domain Bacteria; phylum Pseudomonadota; class Gammaproteobacteria; order Steroidobacterales; family Steroidobacteraceae; genus Bog-1198. The sequence goes on from JALYIW010000083.1 coordinate 10,378, forward strand.
CCCATCGTAACGACGATCTTGCCGCGCACTTCGCGCGACCCGAGCCTGGCGATGGCATCGGCGCCTCGCGCCAGTACAAAGCGCTCGGTAATGGCGGGTTTGATGAGC
>JALYIW010000084.1 GCA_030775625.1 Pseudomonadota bacterium
GCCCTGCCCGGCATCGCCATCGACCTGAAAGCCAGCGCTGCGGCAGTGCAACTGACCCTGCCGGTGTTTTTTGTTGGCCTTGCCATAAGCCAGTTACTGTTGGGCTCGCTTGCCGACCACTTCGGCCGCCGGCCGCCCCTGCTCTGCGGCCTGGCCCTCATCGTCGTCGGTTCCGCGGGCTGCGCGCTCGCCGGTAACGCCAGCGCGCTGGTGATGTGGCGCCTGATTCAGGCCCTGGGCGTGGGCGGCGCCGGCGTGATTCCGCGCGCCGTGGTCCGCGATCGCTTCGACGTCGCACACATGGCTCGCGCCATGTCCTTGCTGGGTCTGATCACGGGCATCGGACCCATCCTGGCGCCGCAAATCGGCGGGCTCGTGCTGCTCGTCGCCAATTGGCGCTTCGAGTTCTGGCTGCTGAGCCTCCTAAGCTTCGTCTGTCTCGCCGTCACCTATTTCACGTTGAGCGAATCCATGCCGGCAGAACGGCCGCACGCCATCGGACCCAGGCTCTGGATCAGTTTGTTGAAGGATCGACGGTACCTTCGCTTCGCCATACCCGGCAATCTCATCCAATCCAGTCTGCTCACCTACATTGCAGGCGCGCCCTTCGTCTTCATCGACCATTTCGGGTTGAGTCCGCAGCAATTCGCCTGGCTGTTCGGCGTCAACGCCGTGGGCCTCATGATCGCCGGGCGCATCAATGCGCACATCGTGACGCGTCTCGGCGCCGAGTACATCTTCAGCCGCGCCATGCTCTACACCGCAGGCCTTGGCCTCATCCTGTTGACGGTCGCAGTCGTCGGCCGCGGTGGGTTCTGGGCCCTCGCCATACCGCAGTTTTTTTTCGTCGCCAGCATCGCGTTCAACTTGGCCAATGGATTGAGCTTGGCGCTCACGCCCTTTGGTGCCTCCGCAGGCACTGCCTCAGCGTTGTATGGCACCACTCAGTTCCTGATCGCAGGCATCGGCGGCGCGGCGGTCAGCGCCCTGTACGACGGCACGCCGCGCGCCATGGCCGGAGTCATTTGCGCAGTGACGGCGCTCGCCGCGGTTGTGTATCGAGCCATGAGATAAACGCGGCACAAGCTCGTCCACCAGGCAGATGGTTTAAGCTAGTTCACACTCGAGGAGCAACCGACGATGAAAAATACCACTGCGGCCGCGACGGCGATCGGCAGCCTATTGACCTTGGGCGCCGCCGCCTTTCCCACAGCGGCCTTTGCGGCCGACCCAGCCGAGATGGAAAAGTGCTATGGCGTCGTCAAAGCCGGCAAGAACGACTGCGCGGGCCCCGCGCATGCCTGTGCCGGGCAATCCAAAGTCGACGCCGGTCCCAAGGAGTTCGTGACACTGCCCAAGGGCACTTGCGCGCGATTGACCGGCGGCAGCCTGACCGCCAAGTAGCAGCGAGGCCGGGATGCCGCACGCCGCCCAACCCAACGCCTCGCGCAGCGGCGTTGCTCACCCGATGCCGGCGAATACCGGCATTGGGCTGCGCGCCCAGCATCATCTGCAAGTGCTCGCGACAGCACCGCGAGTCGCCTGGTTCGAGGCGCACACCGAAAATTACTTTGCGGACGGCGGCGCTCATGTCGACGCCCTCGAGCGCATTCGTGCGAACTATCCCTTATCCTTGCACGGCGTCGGTCTATCGCTCGGCTCGGCGGATTCGCTCGATGTCCGCCATCTCGAGTGCGTGCGCCGCGCCATTCGACGCTTCGAGCCCGCCCTGCTGTCCGAGCATTTGTCGTGGAGTTCGATCGACGGCCGTTTTGCCAATGACCTCTTGCCGCTGCCATACACGGAGGAAGCGCTCCGGCATGTGAGTGCCCGCATCGCGCAGACACAAGATTTTCTCGGACGCCGAATCTTGATCGAGAACGTCTCGAGCTATCTGCAGTTCAAGATCTCACAACTGACGGAATGGGAATTCCTGGCGGGCGTCGCCGCAGAATCCGGCTGCGGTATTTTGCTCGATTTGAACAACGTTTACATTGCCGCACACAATCATGGATTCGACACCCAACGGTATATAGAGGCCATCGACCCCCGCCGCGTGGAAGAAATTCATTTGGCCGGGCACAGCCGGGTGGAATTCGGCCGAGAACAACTGCTCATCGACACTCACGGCACACCGGTATGCGCTGCCGTCTGGGAACTATATAGAAACGCACTGAAGCGCTTCGGAGCCGTACCTACTCTGATCGAATGGGACACCGAGATCCCTGCATTGGACATTCTCATCGCCGAGGCCGCCAAGGCCGATGCCATCCGCCGCGACGTTTATGCATACGCTGCGTGACCTACAGTTGAGCGTCATGCACGCCGTCCTCGCCGGCCATGCCGGTGACGTCGACACCCGCGCCGGCGCCTCCAGGCTGTCGAGCCTCACGGCACAGATTGTCGTGCGCGGGATAGCACCCGAACAACGCTTGAGCATCTACGCTGCTACGGCGCAAAGCAATTTCATCGAGAGCATTGCCTCGAGTTATCCTGCGATCAAGCGCTTGGTCGGCCATGATTATTTCATCCGGTGCGCCCGCGACTTTCACCACCGTCATCCATCGCTGTCAGGCGACTTGCAACCGGCGGGAATACACTTCGCGAATTACCTGTCTGGGCTGCACGGCAATGACAAATACCGCTATTTGAGCGACATGGCGCGGCTCGAATGGCTGATCCAAGAGGCTCTTCTGTCCGCCGACCACGGTCCGCTCGATCTTGCGAAGCTGCGCACCATCGATGCCGCAGCCTATGCCGAGTTGCATTTCCACCTGCACCCGGCGGCGCGTTTATTTGCATCCCAGTACCCATGCCTGCGAATTTGGCAAGCCAATGTCGACGGCGAGACCGAACCCGAACTGATCGACTTATCCGCCGGCGCCGATCGGCTGCTTCTCATCCGCAGCGCCGGCCGATTGCTGTTTCATCGGCTCAGCGTCGGCGAACAAGCTTTGCTCCAGGCGCTGCAGACGCATGCATCATTCGCTGAGGCCGTCGGACGCGGCGCCGCCGACGCTGATTTCGATGCCTCGGCCGCGCTGCAGCGCTTTGTCCTTGCCGGCGCCATCGTCGGTATGGGTGCCCAATAGCGCAGCCATCATTTTGTGGGTCCGCTCAAAAGGATTAGTCTGTATGTCCACACTTGACAAAATATATGCACCCGACGCCTGGACGGCACGCGCGGCCGATCCGCTGCAGTCTGTGTTCGCGCTCGGAGCGCGACTCTACGTGAGCTGGCAATTCCTAAAATCCGGCTATCTTAAGGTGACTTCGTGGGACAGCACCCTGTATTTGTTCCAGAACGAATACCACACGCCGCTGCTGTCGCCGCATGCGGCGGCCGTCGCCGGCTCCTTCGGCGAATTGTTCTTTCCCAGCCTGCTGGTCCTCGGCTTCATGGGCCGCCTAAGTGCCGTTGGCCTGCTCGCAGTCAACGGAGTGGCGGTGATATCGTATTCCCAGGTGCTGTTCGCGGCAGGCTCCGAAGCTGCACTGGGTCAACACCTATTGTGGGGAACGTTGTTGGTGTATTTGATCATTCATGGACCCGGCAAATTGTCTCTGGATCAACTGCTGCATAGGCCGGGATTCTAAAGCCTCGGCCAGCCGCCAGGGCGCCGCAAATACGAGAGCAAACGCACAGTTTGTCTATTTAAATCAAACGAGTAGCTCCGTAACGGGCACCATGGTGTTTTAACACCAATGTCACGCGTCCCATGCTCCGACCGACGGATCCGATTCACTACTTTTGGCGCTCTCGCTGGGGTAAACGCGCAGCCTCGCTATTTCCCCTGGGAATCAGCGCACGCTTAGGGGGCGCATTGGTGGCTGTGGCCGTACTTGCGACCACCGCGAACGTAATAATTTCAAAAAATGCCCTATTGATCCGCACCTCCACGGTGTCGAGTGGGCTCGCGCCGACGGTTGCGCCCACGGTGATCCCTACGGTGGCGCCGCGAATTATAGTCGAAGCGGTGGCCGCGGCTCCCCCGCCCGATCCCGTTGCCCGCGATGCTTTCCGGGCGGAAATAGACCGATTCGATTCGATCGCTCGCAGGCGCGCGGACGCTCAGTCGAAGGAAGCCAACACCGACTATGCCGAGGCGGCAGCCAAACTGCGGGTGACCTTCGCCGCATTCCGCGCGGCCGAAAACAAATCCTTTGCAGCCAACAAGGGTCGGCACGCCGCGATCGCCCGCACTCTGGACGCCTTTATCGCCGCCGGTTCGCGCCTGGTGCGCGCCGGCGATCAAATACGCTTGGATCAAGGCGAGTATGCAATACACCTCGATGCAATGGACAAGCGCATCGAGGAATCGCTCGACCACGCCTGGCACATTTTCGGAAGGGTGATTGCGCGGCAGTCGCTCATTAAACTTCGCGGCGATCTTAACGGACTGCGGCAAGCCGCGCGAGAATCGGCCGCCGAGGATTGGCAAACGCCGCGGCACGATGCGTCCCTCGCGAGCGGCGAGCAAACCGTGAGAGAGGATTTGACGAGCCAGCAAGGCAGTCTTTCGAGCGCTCCCGGCGCACACTGGCTCAGCGACATGCGGGGGGACCTCGACGCACTCGTCGCGGCACGCGAGGACATGGGCGTGCTTGTGGAGTCCTTCGCTGCGATTAGTGCAGACGTGGCTCGGAACCATGCGGCATTGCTTTCGCAGACTAAATCCTCCGGCATCATTGCGAATCCGGTGAGGGCCGTGAACAGCGCGCCGCCTTTGCAAAACGCCGCGCTTTCGATACCCGCGGCGCCATTGCAATCACCATCGAAGTTTCCGGCATTGTCGCCGCACGAAGCCGTTCAGCAATCGATCCTGACGCAGCCGGATTCACGAGCCCGCGCATTGCTGGAGACGGTGACCGCCATCGTCATGCTCGTGATGGTGACGATTTGTGTCTTTACGGTGCGCAGCGTGCTGTTGCCGATCCGAAAAATCCTTCGCGCAACCCATCACCTCGCGAACGGCAATCAGAAATCTCGGGTAACTCCCGGCGGAATACGTGAACTGGCGACGTTGGCCGCCGCATTCAATGACATGGCAGACAGGCTCGAAGTCGCGCAAAGCCATGCCCGCGACCAGCAAGAAAGCCTCGAGGCGCAGGTGATCGAACGGACGCATAGGCTGCAGCAACTCGCAGAAAAAGATCCTTTGACGTCCCTTTCCAATCGTCGCGACCTATTCGGCAGACTGAATGAGGCGATCGAACGCGCGGCGAATGGCGGTGGCTGCGTAGGCGTTTATTTTCTGGATATCGACAATTTCAAGAACTACAACGATAGCTTAGGCCATGTGTTCGGCGATCGCGTACTCATGAGCACGGCGAATCGACTCGAGGAAATCACCGAGGGTATTGGATTTGTGGCCCGCTTCGGTGGCGATGAATTCACCGTAGTGTACGAAAATGCCGACGGCTTGGAGTCGATTCGCGAATTCGGCTTGCGGCTCGTTAGCGCATTTCAACAATTGCTTCCGGTGGACGAACGTGAACTCAGCCTCAGCGTGAGTGTCGGCGCCAGCGCCTTTCCCCTGCACGCACAAGATGCCCATGGCTTGCTGCGAGCCGCCGATGCGGCGCTATTTCGTGCCAAAGAACTTGGTCGCAGTCAGATCGCGGTGTTCACACCGACTCTGGCCGAAGCGGCGGCGGTGCGGTTCAGCACCGAACAAGGCTTGAGACGGGCGCTGGAGCGCGGTGAATTCGAACTTCTGTACCAGCCCGAGATCGACCTGACGAGTTTCGACATGAGCTTGGTGGAAGCTTTGCTGCGGTGGCGAATGCCGGATGGCCGTTTGGCCAGGCCCGGCGAATTTCTAGCCATTGCGGAACAATCGGGGCTGATCGTCGACATCAACGAGTGGGTGCTGCGGACGGCCGTGCAAGCGGCCGCCGAGTGGCATAAAAACTCCTGGCCGAACGCCCGAGTCGCCGTCAATATCACTCCAAGACAGCTCCTGGACGAACGCTTCACCGACCGCGTGCTCAATTTGCTGCAGGAGTTCGATCTTCCCGTCCGGTGCCTCGAATTGGAGCTGACGGAATCGGTCTTGCAAACAGGACCCACGACCATCGCAGCATTGCGCAAACTGCAATCGAACGGAATTGCGATTGCGCTGGATGATTTCGGTACCGGCTATTCTTCGCTGACTTCACTGGAACAGTTGCCGTTGTCGCGCATCAAATTGGACCAAAGCTTAATAGCCGCCATCGATACCAGTGCACGCTCCGTCGCGATCGTGACGGCGATCTTGGATCTGTGTGCGGGTTTGGGATTGGAGGTGACTGTGGAGGGCATCGAACGCCCGGATCAATTCGCCTGGTTGCTGCGTCAACGCAACCTCTATCTACAGGGCTACCTGATATCCGAACCCGTCCCCAGCCGCGAGATTGCCGGTCTCAAAACGAGCCTAGCGGGCAAAATGCAGGATTTATTGCTGACCCTTACCGATTCACCCGCGCCGCCTCGAGAATTGCCTCTCGTGTCTGTCGCCACCGGCATCGCACGCTCCACCACTATGTAGGAGTGGCCTCACGAGCATCGAAGTCCCCGGCCGATTGCCCCTCCGCCGCGATTCGTCATACTGTTTGCTCGATGAGCCAGGGCAATCAAATCCACGGTGGATAAGAGGACTAAAAGGACGCTCATATGAAATTCGTAACGGCGAGCCTAATGTGTGCGGCGATCATGGCGTTCAGCTCTCAGGTACACGCTGATGATTCGACGAGTAGCACCCAACAGCAAAACACGATGAAGGAATGTATGGCGCGGCAAAAAGCCAAGGACAGCAGTATGTCCGAAGCCGATATGCAGGCGATGTGCAAAAAGCAAGTGGACATGAAAAAGAGCGGCAATGACCTGACATCGGCACCCCCGGCGCCGACGCCGGCCAAGTAGCCCCGACAATTCGGAAGGTGGGCGCCCCTGAATACAGCGGCGCCCCCTTCTTTTCGGTACCCGCATGAAACTTACTGATTTCTGGCTGAGTTCCTTGGCGCATTAGCGGCGATCGGCCGACTTAAAATGGGTTATGTTCCACTGCCCGAGCGTGTCGCCCGCTGATGTAATGACATCGTCGGGTGCAATGCCGCATAGATGGCCACGGCGATTTCTTGTTGCGTGCAAGGCTTGGCCAATCTCGCAATCCCTAACGTCAGCGGATCGACAGGAAGTTCAGCATAGCCCGTGGCGAGGATAATGGGCAGGCCCGGGAATCGGTCCTGGATGCATTCGGCGAGCTGCAGTCCCGTCATGTTCGGCATGGCATGATCGGTGATTACCACATCGACCGTGAGGCCGGAGGACAACATCTCGAGGGCTTGCGCCGCAGAATGCGCTTCCACCGGTGTATGTCCCAGATCGAGGACCATCGCCGCGGTTCCCGTCATGACCAGAGTGTCGTCATCCACAATCATCACCTTGCAAGGCGCCGCGACCGGGTGACCGGTGGGGGATTCTTTAATGCGCGGCAGCAGAACGGGAGACGTCCCGGCCTGGGGTAACCAAAGCTCCACCGCCGTTCCGGTATTCGGCGTGCTATTGATTCGCAGCAGACCGCCGGACTGCGCAGCCAAACCATGGACCATGGATAAGCCCAAGCCCGTGCCCTTGCCGGGTCCTTTGGTTGTAAAAAAGGGCTCGGCCGCTCTGGCGAGGGTCGTCTCATCCATACCGGCACCGTTATCCATCACGGTGATACACACATAGTAGCCGGCCGGCAGCGGCGGCGAGTTCTGCACTGTCAGCTTCTCGCTTTGCGCGGTTATCTTGATGCTGCCGCCCTGCGGCATGGCATCGCGTGCGTTCAAGGCCACATTGAGGAGCGCCAATTCGAGTTGATGAGCATCTGCCAGCAAAGGCGGCAGGTCCGCCGGCAACTCGGTGCTCAAAGTAATGCCGCTTCCCACGGCGCGCTTCAGCAGTTCATCCATCCCCAACAACAACTGCCCGAAATCCACCGCTTGCGGCTTGAGTTCCTGACGGCGGGAGAACGCCAACAGACGCTGCGTGAGGGCCTTGCCGCGATCCGCCCCCAGGATGGCATTTTGCAGCAGCCGCCGGCTATGGGGGTCGTCCGGCAAGCGTTTTTCCAGGAGCTTCAAGCTGCCGAGCACCGCCATCAAGAGATTGTTGAAATCATGCGCCACACCGCCGGTCAGCCGGCCTATCGTGTCCATTTTCTGGGCTTCGAACAATTGTGCCAATGCCAGTTCACGTTCGCGGGTGCGCTCCTCGATCCGTGACTCGAGTTCTTCGTTGAATTTACGCAAATCCGCGGTGCGCTGCTCTACGCGCCGCTCCAGATCGGCGTTGAATTGCTCCAACTGGCGGGTTTTGCGGTATAGGTCGACAAACACCTTCACTTTCGCCCGCAGCAACTCAGGCACCACGGGCACCGGCACATAGTCCACGGCGCCTAGCTTGTAGCCGCGCAATTGATCGAGATTCGCCATCAATACCGCAGAAACGAAAATAATGGCGGTATTCTGAAATCGCGGATGTTCGCGGATCATGGTGGCAAGTTCGAATCCATCCAACTCCGGCATGCACACATCGATGAGAATGAGCGCCACTTCGTTCTTGAGCAGGCATTCGAATGCTTCGCGCGCCGAGGTCGCTTTCAGCAGATTTTCGCCGATCTCCGCCAGGACCACCTCGTGACTGAGAAGCTTCGCTTGCTGGTCGTCGACCAACAAAATGTTCACCTTGTCAAAGGTGTTCATCACTGCCACTCAGCGGTGCAACCACATTCGCAGCGCGGACAACAGCTGCTGAATGTTGACCGGCTTCGCCAGGTAGTCCGACGCTCCCGCCTCGAGGCATTTCTCGCGGTCGCCTTTCATGGCTTTGGCGGTCAAAGCAAGAATCGGCAGCCGGCGGAAAATAGGATTGGTGCGAATGGCTTCGATGGTCTCGTAGCCGTCCATTCCCGGCATCATGATGTCCATCAGCACGATTGCCACATCGGAACGCGCGCTCAAGACCGCAATCGCTTCATTGCCCGTGGCGGCGGTGAGAACCTCCATGCCTCGGCGCTCCAGTACGCTGCTGAGCGCAAAAATGTTTCGCGCATCGTCATCGACCAGCAACACGGCCCGGCGCATCAGATCCTCGTCCGAGCTGTGCAGCCGTTCGAGCATGCGCTGCTTGGCCTCAGGCAGATCGCCGACGACGCGGTGCAGGAACAACGCGGTTTCATCCAACAGCCTTTCCGGGGATTCCACGCCCTTGACCACCACGCTGCGCGCCATGGTGTGCAGCTTCGCTTCTTCCTCCGGCGATAGCTCGCGTCCCGTGAAAACGACGACCGGTATATCGCAAAGCGAGGCATCGTCGCGGATTCGCTCCAACACATCGAATCCCGACATGTCGGGCAGCTTCAAGTCGAGCACCACACAATCGATCGAATTATCCCGCAGCTGCAGCAAGGCGCCGGCACCGGTACCCGCCGCCATGATTTCGATATCATCCGATCCGAGCAACTCGGTAACGCCCGTGCGCTCGCCCTCGTTGTCTTCGACCAACAAGAGGCGTTTGCGCCGCGATTTGGCGTACTCCTTGATACGGGCAAACGCGTTTTCCAGACCCTGCGTAGTGGTCGGCTTTTGAACGAATGAGAACGCGCCGCGTGACAACCCGTGATGGCGGTCCTCGTCCAACGTAACGATTTGCACGGGAATATGGCGAGTCGCGGAATCCTGTTTGAGCTGGCTCAAAACGGTCCAGCCCAGCATATCGGGGAGAAAAATGTCGAGCGATATGGCTGTCGGGCGGTGTGCCCGCGCCAATGCCAGCGCGTCCGCTCCACGGTGTGCAATCAACACCTTGAAGCCTTCCTCCTTGGCAAGTTCCATCATCACGCGAGAGTAGTGCGGATCGTCCTCGACGATCAGCACCACACTATCGTCGGGTGAAATATCGTGGCGGTCGTCTAGGATTGGCTCGATGGGCCGCTCCGTGAGCCGAATGTTGACCGCGGTATCGCCGGCCGCCGCCGCTTCCGCGGCGAGAGACTTGGCAGAGGCGCCGCCCAAATAAATGAGCGGCAGATACAGAGTGAACGTGCTGCCGGAGCCCGGTGTGCTGCGCAGCTGGATTTCGCCGCCGAGCAGGTTGGCGAGTTCGCGACTGATCGCGAGTCCCAAGCCCGTACCGCCGTATTTTCTGCTGGTGCTGGCGTCCGCTTGCTGAAAGGCTTCGAATATGATTCGCTGCTTTTCGGGAGGAATGCCGATACCCGTATCGGAAACTTCAAAGGCCACGACCCCGGGAGCATTTTTCAACACGGGATGGTCGGCATTCCAGCCGCCGAGTGCGCGCGACAAAGACAGCTTGACGCCGCCATTCGCCGTAAATTTGAAGGCGTTGGACAGGAGGTTTTTGAGCACCTGTTGCAAGCGCTTCGAGTCGGTGATGATGCTGCGGTCCAACTCTGGGGAGATGGCGACGTCGAACTGCAGGCGCCGGTTTTCCGCCTCGTGCCGGAACGGCCTCGCGATCATTTCCAGAAGATTGCTGAAATACACTTCTTCGGCATCCACCGATACGGTGCCGGATTCGATTTTGGACAAATCGAGAATGTCGCTGATCAAGTTCAAAAGATCGGTTCCGGCGCCATGAATCGTGCGCGCGAACTCGACCTGCTTGCCGCTCAAATTCCCTTCCGGGTTTTCCGTCAATTGCTGCCCGAGAATCAAAATGCTGTTGAGGGGCGTGCGCAGCTCGTGTGACATATTGGCGAGGAACTCGGACTTGTACTTCGAGGTCAGCGCGAGCTCCGTGGCCTTTTCCTCCACGGCGCGGCGCGCTTGCTCGATCTCCTGATTCTTAGCCTCCACTTCGACATTCCGGTCGGCCAGCTGCTGGGCTTTTTGTTCCAACTGCTCGTTGGTTTGCTGCAGTTCCCGTTGCTGGGTCTGCAGTTCGGTGGCGAGCTGCTGCGACTGCTTGAGCAAACCCTCTGTTTGCATCGTTGCCTCAATCGAGTTGAGCACGATGCCGATGGAGGTGGTTAGCTGCTCCAGGAACGACATTTGCAAATCCGTGAATGCGCCCATGGACGCAAGCTCAATGACCGCTTTCACTTCGCCTTCGAACGAAACCGGCAGCACGATGGCATTGCGTGGAGGCGCCCTGAACAAACCCGAACTGATGGGCACCACATTATCCGGCATGTCGGTAATGAACATGCGCCGAGCATCGCGGGCGCACTGCCCGATCAATCCCTCGCCGAGTTGCAGGTACTCTGAGTAACCCTTGGCGATGTCGTCCGCATACGCCGACAGCAGCTTCAGTGTCACCGTCGAACCATCCGTCTGCACTTGATAGATGACTCCGTGTTGCGAACCGACGAGTGGCGCCAGCTCCGAGAGCAACATTCGGCCCACCGTGGTCAAATCGCGCTGTCCTTGCAGCAAATTGGTGAATCGCGCCAGATTGGTTTTCAGCCAGTCCTGTTCGGTGTTGCGGTCCGTCGTCAGGCGCAAATTATCGATCATGGTATTGATATTGTCTTTGAGCTCTGCGACTTCGCCGCGAGCCTCCACCTGCACCGAGCGCGTCAAGTCGCCCTTGGTCACCGCGGTGGCCACTTCGGCGATGGCGCGCACCTGAGTGGTGAGATTGGCTGCCAACAAGTTTACATTGCCGGTGAGGTCCTTCCAGGTGCCGGCGGCACCGGGCACGTTGGCTTGCCCGCCCAAGCGTCCCTCGACCCCGACCTCGCGGGCAACCGTCGTCACTTGATCGGCAAAGGTCGCGAGCGTGTCCGTCATGTTATTGATGGTTTCGGCCAGCGCCGCGACTTCGCCCTTTGAGGCGACGGTAAGATTTTGCTTCAGGTCGCCGTCGGCGACCGCGGTGACGACCTTGACGATTCCGCGGACTTGCTCGGTCAAATTAGCCGCCATGACGTTCACGGTGTCGGTGAGATCTTTCCACGTGCCGGCGACGCCCGGCACTTGGGCCTGGCCGCCCAGGCGTCCTTCGGTTCCGACCTCGCGCGCCACCCGGGTGACCTCGCCGGCGAAGCCGTTCAGCTGGTCTACCATGGTATTGATGGTGTTTTTGAGCTCGAGAATTTCCCCCTTCACATCGACGGTGATCTTGCGGGATAAGTCGCCGCGGGCCACGGCGGTGGTCACTTCGGCGATGTTTCTGACTTGGGTGGTGAGATTCGCCGCCAGCAAGTTGACGTTATCGGTCAAGTCCTTCCAGGTACCAGCGACACCGGGGACCACCGCTTGACCGCCCAAACGCCCGTCGGTGCCCACTTCGCGAGCGACGCGAGTCACCTCGCCGGCGAACGAGCGCAGCTGATCCACCATGGTGTTCAAGGTCTCTTTCAACAGCAGGATTTCGCCGCGCACGTCGACGGTAATCTTGCGGGACAAGTCTCCCGTCGCGATGGCGGTCGCCACCTCGGCGATGTTGCGCACCTG
>JALYIW010000085.1 GCA_030775625.1 Pseudomonadota bacterium
TCCCACAGCAGTGGCGCGCCTTCGGTACCACAGAGGGCATAGCGCATGAACTTGTCGCGCGCCCACTCGCCGACATGAGTGCCGGTGACGTAGCGAATATTGTCGAAATTGAAGCAGATCACGGCACCGAGGCCTGCCTGCTTGATGGCATATTGCGCCCGCGAAATGCGTTGCTTCAACAGCCGGTCATAGTCGATTCCGCGCTCCCAATCTTTGGCTTGGGTGCCCCACGACGCGGTCCCAAATGGACGGTTATATTTCATTACGCATTATATTGCGATTATCGGTCTGATCAAACAAATATCGTTACCAAAGCCCGCCGACTGCGCAGCGGCCGGGCTTCACTCGATGCCCACATCGCCGAAGGTAAAATATGCCAGCAGCCGGCCGGTCACTATTGCGCCCAGCCAAGCGAATAATGACAAGGTCGCCAGAACTTTGGCTCTGGCCGGCGCCTGCGCATCCGCTGCACTGAACTCCTGAACTTTATCCAAAACGCTGCTTTTGATGAGAGCACCGAGTATCAACCCGATGGCAATAATCGACAATTTGGTGCGGAACAAAGTGCTGTAATAATCCTTCTTCGCATCCACCGAAAACAGCATGGCGCCGGATATCGCGTTGGTGAAAAATCCCACCCAAACGACGGTCATGAGGGGACGAAATGCCGGCAGAGGCAAGCCCCGCACGAAACCGAGCACCCGCAAGTCCATAACGATGAGCAAACCCGCCAGGATGGCCAGGCCGACGGAATGCAGCGTAATGACGTATGGAAAGGCCGTCGCCTGCACCCAGTTGGCGAATTGACTTTCCTGCAATAGCATCAACAGGTGATCAAGCATTTTTTTGGCGCTCCTTTAAGGACTGCGCGCGCCGGCACGAAGTTTCACTTGGAGGATGTAAACGCGATGAATCGGCCCGCGGTGATAACACCGACCCAGATGATGATGGATAACGCGGAGATGCCCTTTGCCAACAGTGAGGCCTCGATTCCAGGCCCCCACTTCTCGAGATCCAAGAACACCCCGAGACGAAACCACAATGCATTCAGACCGGCCAACAGGATCAGCAGCATTTTCAATCGGAAACTCGTATTGAATGCGTAGACGTAGGGGTCATGCGAGAAAAACATGATGCCCGTGATCAAATTGATGCCGAACCCAACAAAGGCCAGCGGCAGGAGACGGTGCAACGGCCGCAACGGTAGTGCGCGCGCCAGCCCCAAGACGCGAAGATCGATGATGCCTACCACCCCAATCAGCAATGTCATGCCGATGAAATGCAGCGATTGCAGCGCCGGAAATGCCCAGACCGAGTCGCGCACGAATGCCCCGACCGGCGTGTACTTGATCCAATCGAGAATTGGATGTACCGCGGCTGCGCTCATGGTGCAGGTCGAGGTGGCCGGGTCATCACGAGGGTTCGCGATCAGCCAAATGTCCCGCTCCATTTCCAATGATCGCTGGGACGTTCGATTTCGCCGGCTCGCATCCGGTGAACAGTCGCGTCGCGACCAGGACTGCCCGTTATGACGACTTTGTCGCCCGGCCGGAGGGTTTCGCTGGTGACATTGTCGCGAGCAAGCGCATTGCCGGCACCCCACTCCACGGCCCAGCGCTGCATGACGCCGTCTTTGTCAGGCGCCATCACGTGAATGAAGGAGTGCGGATTGCGAAATAAGAACTGTATGACTGTTCCCTGGATGGTGATCTTTTGATCCACCAAATAAGTCGACGGGAACGAGTGATGGGCATGAACCGGGGATGCAACCATCGCCAGGCCCGCTAGAAAAATCAGCCCGATTTTTTTGACCGACTCCATATAAGATCTCCGCATCGTTGAGTTTAGGAAGCCGCCTTCACGCCCGCCTAGCAATAAGAGGGCTACGGCCGAGAATCGGGTACCGGATGTCCTTAAATTTCACGCGGTCACTTTAAGTTTCACGCGTCGACCTTAAGTTTCATGCGCGTTCACCACGCTTTCTGCGTACCGGAGCCTTGCGTTTCGCAATCGCCGTCGTCTTCTTTTTAGCTTTCACCGTAATGTCGATTTTGGCCTTGGCGCTTTCCGACATAGACCTTTCAACTTCACGTGCAGCGGACATGACCATGGGAATCAATCGATGGACCGTGCGTTCGTCGGCCTTGCTCGCATCCAACACGAAACTCAAGCTCCCCATTGCCTTGCGATCCACGCCCAATACGGGCGCCGCGATGCCGAAGCGCCCCTTGTCTACTTCACTATTCGCAAGAACGTGGCCTGCGACGCGCCAGACGCGCAGCTTTGACAGGAATTCCTTCCAGCTCCCTCCGAGGCCTGCTTCTTGGATTTCCCGGGCGCGCGTGCCGTATAGCCGCTTCAACACGCGGCGCGGCATGAACGCGAGGATAGCCTTGGATGTAGCTCCGCGAAACAGCGGACGCGGCCGGCCCCGCTCGTAGCTCAAGGGCGCCGCCCGAAGACCCCTCGAAACTTGATGCACGCAGAGGACTGCGTCGCGAAATGCACGGCACAACAAAATGGTCGAACCCTCAGGCGCGAACCCCACCAGATAGTCCATGACCGGTCCAGCCGCATGGACCAAAGGATCCGTCAGCTGAATCTGCCGATCGAGCTGAATGATGGCCGGTCCCAGAACGTAGCGGCCCGGTGTAATTGCATCGACGAGGCCCGCCTTACCGAGACGTCCGACCAAGCGATACGCGCTGCTCACTGCAACGCCGAGCTTCGGAGCGATCTGTTCGACCGTCCATGCTGGTTGGTCCAGAGAGAATAGCCCCAGCAGCGTGAAGGCTTTGTCAGTCATCTTCGCTTCATAACAGTTTGAGTAAAGGTACCCCCGTGGCGATGAAGCATTCTTGTCCGTCCGGCGAGAGCGTCGTAACGAGGCGTGGCATCATGCCCCGACAGCCTGCCGGGAAAATGCGACATCGCCATTGTGATATTTCGCGCCATATTTGGCTAGCTCTCTTGGAACTGCAACCCTTGCATCGAATCGTTCCGCCGGCAGCAATCGGACCCCGTACGACGGAAGATTGCTTGCCATCTGGTATTTTGTTTTTATCATATTTTGGTAAAACTTACCTACTCAAATTACATAAATCCTGCTAAATTGCAATAAGCGCCGCGGTTGACAAGTAGATCGTGAGATGTCGGTGAACCACACGCAAATGTCGATGAATATGCGCAAGACCGAGTGGATCGAGCAGCTGTTCTGCGCGCATGGAAGCGCTCTGCAGGCGTTCTTTCGCAGGCGCATTCGATTGGCCTGCGATGCTGCGGATTTATCCCAGGAAGTGTACCTACGGATGCTGCGCGTCAAGGATATCGAGGCGATCCGCAACCCGGAGCTGTACATCTACACGGTGGCGAACAATCTGGTCAAAGAACACGCGATCTTTCAGTGCAGGTGTAATGCCTGCGACGACATCGACAACCTGGCCGTTCAAGAGCAATTGGCGGAATCGCCGCAATTTGACGGGGAAATCGACAGCTGGAACCGCACTCACCGGCTTCGGGAAGTATTGGCCCAACTCTCGCCCAAGTGTCGCGCCGCGGTGGTGCTTCAATATCGAGACGGGCTCAGCTACCATGAAATCGCCAATCGGCTCGGGATTTCCACTCACATGGTCAAGAAATATCTGTCTCGCGCCCTGGGTCATTGCAGGCGCCGAATGGAGCTCCTGCGCTAGCAGCCTGTCGGACTGATGCGCTCGACGGGGCTGCGGACTACCCGTCGCCGGCAGCGGGCGATGAGTCGCCGGGCCGGAAAGCCAAGCCGATGATCGCCGCGGTGGCCACCATCGCCGGCACTGCGCTCAAATAAAAGATATGTTGAATCGACACATGTGCATTTAGCAATATTCCGCCGCCGATCGGGCCGACGATCGATCCGATGCGGCCTATCCCGAGCGCCCATCCGACGCCTGTGGATCGCAATTGAGTCGGATAGGAAACCGTAGCGACCGCATTCGCGCCGGCCTGGCCGCCGATCAGCCCAAACCCGGCCCCAAATGCGATCACCTGAGTCAGAAGCGTGTTCGACGAAAATATCCCAATGCAGGCAATGCAGACTGCCGCAAGGAAGTAAGAGGGTCCAAGCGCCACCAGGGGGCCGAACCGATCCAGTGCCCATCCTATCGGCACGGAGGCCGCAATCGCCCCCACCTGCAAAAGAATCCCCGCGGTAATCGCCGCGGCAGGAGGAGCGCCCGCCACATGCAGCGCGGTCGGCACCCAGCTCACCAACATATAAACGTCGAGCAAGCTCATAAAGAAAATTATCCACAACAGACAGGTTGTCAGGGCAAGCCCGCGCGAAAACAGCGCACGCACGTCCTTACGGTGCGGGGGCGGCTCCGAAGCCTTGATTTCCACAGGTTGCGTCCAATCGAGATTCGGCCGCAGGCGCTTGATGAGCGCGTTCAACCGCTGCTGGGCCTTCGGCGTGGGATCGGCAGCCAGGAAAGTCAGGGACTCAGGTACGAACGCCAGCAGCGGCGCCAGCAGCAGAGGCAAAATACCCCCAATCACGAATACCGCCTGCCAACCGAGCGTCTGGGTGAAGTGGGCCGACAGGATGCCGCCGGCCATGGATCCGATATTGAAACCGTTGAACATCATCACAATGAGAAAGGCGCGCCGGCGACGCGGCAAGAATTCCGACGTCAAGGCCAGCGCGTTCGGCATCGCGCCTCCGATTCCCAATCCCGTGACGATGCGCAGGATCGTCAGTCCGGTCAAATCCCGAGCCCATGCGGTTGCCAGAGTGCCCAGTCCGAACAACACAGTGGATACGATGAGTATCGGGCGCCGGCCCACCCTGTCGGCGAGCGGAGCGATGAATAGCGCGCCAGCCATGAGCCCCACCAGGCCGAGCGAAATCGCCGGACCCAGGTCGCCTGGGTGCAGACCCCATTCACGGCTCAAACTGGGGGCAACATAGCCGATGGCCTGGGCATCGAACCCTTCGAGCGCAACAATGAACCCGCAGAGCACCACTACGGTTATTTGCAACGCACCTATGGACCCATCGTCAATGAGTTTTTTTGTGTCCAGTACCGGCACGCAAGCTCGCTAGCTCTGATTCCACTCCGTCTGCGCCTCGCCCGGACTTTCTCGATCATAGAACCACTTCAATCCCAGGGGCTCCTCGCTCAAAATCGTAGTCTTGAAACTCCTCCAAGCTTGGATCTCGAAATAATCGAGCGGCCCCCCATGAGCGCGCAGCCGGTGAGGTATTCCCGGCGGGATGTAGACCAGTGTGTCAGGCCCGATCTCACGGAAATCATTCTCGACTTCAATCACGCCGCGGCCGTCAAACGTGATGTAGCAATGCTCCGCGCCCCCGGGATTGGCACCGGTGCCCGAATGCACGTGGTAGGGAGAAGCGCCGCCCTCGTTGTAATGCATCTCTCCGGCCTGGATCGCATTGGTCTGAGTAATCCTCTGGCCGTCCCGGCGCCTGATGGATGACTCGGCACAAAAGCGCCGGATTCGCCCACCGCTCGCATCGCTCAGCGCCCGCAGCGTACGCCTGTTGAAAAAGTAACCCGGTCCCCCGGGCAAACCGTCTTCTATCGCTGCCGGAGGCTTCGGCACCACGATATGCAACATTTCCAAATCACCGGCGGAGGCGTTGAATTCGGCCTTCTCCCCGGGTACCAGCAGCACACCGGCTCCCTGCTCCGCCTCATGGGCCTGCGCGCCGAATACAATGGTGTTCTTGGCGGGAGTCCGCGTGACATATAGAAGGTGATAATCGTTGGCCGCCTGCAATCCAAACTCGTGGCCGCGGACCACGGTGCGTCGATACACGGTCAGGTTGTTCGAGCCGCACAAATTCGAGTCGCAAATTGTCGTTTGCGTGCCTGAGGCCACCGGTTCGGCCTTGGAGCTCTGGGGGGTGACAATTGAAAGCTCATCGATTTTTGCCATGGCAGGCCTCGAGATTCGAATCACATCGAATCATTTTTGTGAATGACTTAATGAAAATAACTCTAAGCCAAATGCCAACAAATGGCAATCTATTATCAGGGATTTGATGAGCAGGAATCTGCCGATTTTGTGGTTTTCTTATAAAGAAGCCACAATCAAAGTGCCCGTATTACGAATATGTGAGAGAAAACTCGTTCACGTTCAATGAGCGCTGCTTGCAAAACTCACATGCTGGCAGTTCAATTGCACACGCTCGGTACCGCGATAGTCGTTGACCTCCAGCCGATACGCGATGCGTACCCGCGCACCGCTGCGCAATCGCGAATCTTCATCGGCACCGCCGACATAGCCAAAGGCGATGGCTTCGATGCAGTCGCCGCCGGCAACCCCCGCTACGGCCTCGAGCTGCAATTTGAGATGCTTGTCCCCGACGATGCGCGTAGCTCGGAGCTGGAAGTCACCGTCGAAGACCGGTTCGGGAAATCCCTGACCCCAGGGGCCGGCGCCCCGCAGCGCACGTGCCGTATCGAGGCACAATTCAACGGCGCTGAGTTCGCCATCCGAATGGATGACGCCCTGGAGCGAGGCGGTGTCCGCGCGCGCGGCGATCTCGGCGGCGAAAGCCTGCTTGAACGCCCCAAGTCCCTCCTCTGCGAGACTCAATCCAGCCGCCATGGCGTGGCCGCCGAACTTGTCGATGAGACCGGGGTTGCGTGTCGCTATGCTGTCGAGCGCATCGCGGATGTTTATGCCCGATATCGATCGCGCCGAACCTCGCAATGAACCATCGGCCGCGCGCGCGAAGGCAATGACAGGTCTATGCCATCGATCTTTAATCCTGCCGGCAACCAATCCTACCAGGCCCTGATGCCAACTCTCATCGAACAAGCATAGTCCGAGCGACTCTTTACCGTCTTCGCCAAAGCGAATTTTAGCGGCGATTTCGACCGCGTCCACCTGCATACGCTGCTCGATTTCCCTGCGCTCCTCGTTGAGCGCGGCCAACATTCCGGCAAGACGCGCCGCTTCGGAAAGATCATCGGTCAACAGGCAAGCGATGCCGACGCTCATGTCGGTGAGGCGTCCCGCGGCATTGAGACGCGGTGCCACGGCAAAGCCGAGATCGGCCGCGGTGATCTGTTCGAATCGCCGTCCGGCCGACTCGAGCAGGGCTCGAATTCCCGGCACACAGCGCCCGGCACGGATGCGCCGCAGGCCCTGGGCAACCAGAATCCGATTATTGCGATCGAGCGGCACCACGTCGGCGACCGTACCGAGCGCCACCAAATCCAGCAGATCCGCACAGCGAAAATCCTTTACAGCGAGCATTCTTGCGAGCGCGGCAATGACGTAAAAAGCAACGCCGACGCCCGCGAGGGCGGAGCTACCGAATTGCGAGCCGCGCAGATTGGGATTTACCAAAACCTCGGCGCGCGGCAGCACGGCGCCCGGCAAGTGGTGATCGGTCACGAGTACCGGCACTCCCAAATTTCGCGCCGCCTCCACTCCCGCCAAGCTTGATACTCCGTTATCCACGGTGACGATCAAGGTCGGCCGCCGGCTCGCGGCCAGGGCGACGATTTCAGGCGTCAATCCGTAACCGAATCGGAATCGATTCGGTACCAGGAAATCGACGTGTGCAAACTGCATGGCGCGCAAGCCGCGCACCACCAGCGCGGTGCTGGTGGCGCCGTCCGCATCGAAATCGCCGATCACCAACACACGGCCGGCCGCACGATGCTGCGCCAGTAGTTCGCTCGCCGCATCGACTCCGGCGAGCGATCTGACGGGCAGCAGGCAATCCAGAGATAAATTCAGCTCCGCATCGCAGCTGACGCCTCGC
>JALYIW010000086.1 GCA_030775625.1 Pseudomonadota bacterium
ATTCGACCGCCCAGGATTTTAGATTCGCCGCGGTGTCCTTGAGCGGCCTGGCCAGTCGACCTGGCAACAATCAGCCAACCCAGTGGCAGATGTCCGCGCCGACAATCGACCTGAGTCTCAAGAACCAGACTGTCGCCGCCCCTTCGTTCGCCCTGAGGTACTCGGGGGCGCAATTGAACGGCAAGTTCGCGGGGACCAAGATATTAGATGATCTGTCCATAACGGGCTCAGTGGTTTTGGCGCCGCTGGTGCTGCGCGAGTTCATGCCGCGATTTGGCATGGCCATTCCGAGGACACGTGACCCGCACGCGCTGTCGCAGCTCGCGGTGAGCAGCGACTTTGCCTACGACGTAAAAGGCGTGAGCCTGGACAAGATCCAAATGCAGCTGGACGATACCAAGCTGCGCGGCAATTTGGCCTTGATCACTGGTGACTCGCGCATGCTGAAGTTCGAGTTCGTGGTCGACCACATCGATGCTGATCGCTATCGGAGTCCTGAGGCTAATCCGCCTGAATCTGCGGCCAAGGCGGCCAAGACGTCCGGGACCGCGGCGAAGCCGGCGGCGGCATCCACGCCTTTTGAGGCACAGGGCACGCTGAGCGTGGCTTCGCTGCGGTTCTCCAAAATGGATTTCACTGCCATGCGCCTGACGGCCGCCTTAAAGAACAACGTGCTGCACTTGTTCCCGACGCAGGCGATGATTGACGGCGGCCACTACTCGGGCGACATCACCCTCGATAGTCGCGGCGCGGTTCCTACCTTGAGCCTCGATGAGCATCTGAACGGTATCGATGTGAGCCAGTTGTTGAGTCAATCCGCTGCCAAGAATCGCGTGTCTGGCCATGGCAACGTGAATCTCAACGCGACCGCCGAGGGCACCGAAGCCGCCGCCATCCTGAAATCCTTGGATGGACACTTCGATGCAAACCTGGTGGACGGCGCCGTCGAAGGCGTGGATTTGGGATATGAAATGGGCATCGCGCAGGCGCTGCTCGATCATAAGCCGGCGCCGCCGCAGGCCAATACCAAACGCACGAAATTCGAGGCTTTCAAGATGTCGGCGCAAATCAACAACGGCGTCGCCACCACCAAGGACCTGACGATTTCGTCAGCGGTGTTACGGGTGACGGGACAGGGGAGCGCGAACCTCTCGAACCAGGCCATCGATTTTCAAGTGCTCGCGACCATTTTGAAGTCCCCGACCGCGACCGTGGCGGATATCCCCATGAAGATCACGGGAACCTATTCCGCTCCCACCGTCCGACCCGATCTCGAAGCGCTGGCCAAGGGCCAGCTCAGACAAAAACTACAAGATGTACTGCAAGACAAGTTGAAAGGCTTGTTCGGCAAATGAGGCGCTTGGACTCACAGCAATTTACCGAGCGTCTGGTAACGTGGTTCGAGGTTCACGGACGTCACAATCTGCCATGGCAGCACAACCCCGTTCCCTATCGCGTGTGGGTGTCGGAAGTCATGTTGCAGCAGACTCAAGTCGCCACTGTGATTCCCTACTACCAGCGATTCATGGCGAGATTTCCCGACGTGCGGTCGCTGGCTGAGGCGCCGCTGGATGAAGTGCTGCATTTGTGGACCGGCTTGGGGTATTACGCGAGAGCCAGAAATCTGCGCGCCTGCGCGCAGGTCTTGATGACGAAGCATGCCGGTGAATTTCCCCAAGACATCGACGCCGTAATGGCTCTTCCGGGAATAGGAAGATCCACCGCCGGTGCAATTCTTTCATTGTCGCTCGGACAACGACATCCGATCCTCGATGGCAACGCCAAACGAGTACTGGCCCGCGTGTTCGGTATCGCGGGTGACCCGAGTTCCGCCGAGGTCAGCGCCAGGATGTGGACTCAATCGGAGGCATGCACGCCCGAACAGCGAGTTGCGGCATATACGCAGGCCGTCATGGATTTGGGAGCGACGGTTTGCACTCGGTCGCGGCCGGCCTGCACCGTGTGTCCCATGAGCACCGGCTGCGTCGCTGCGCTCGACGGGCGGCAAGCCGAGTTGCCAGGCAGAAAACGCCAGCGAGCGAGAGGCTCTCGTGAGGCCACGCTGCTCATCGCCGAGAGCCGAAGCCACGGCCGGGTCGCAGTTCTAGTTGAACGTCGACCGATGGTCGGCCTGTGGGGAGGACTGTGGGCGCCGCCGCAATTCGAAAGCGAATTCGCCGCCCTCGATTGGTGTCGTCGGGAAATCGGTGAACCAGAGCCGGGACGTGAGTTATTGATGCCGATCGATCATGCCTTCACGCACTTCGATTTGCGCCTCAATCCGTTGCGCGTGCGGTGCCGGCCAAATCCTGCGATCCACGATGGCGACGATCGATTGTGGTACCCACTGCAGGCGCCGCCGCGCGTCGGACTGCCCCAGCCCATACGCCAACTTTTCGAGCGCCTGCGCGCCGTCGAGCGCGCATAGGTTAAGATTGTCACCATGGCACGCAAGGTCAACTGTATTGTAATGAAATGCGAGGCGGATGGTCTCGACTACCTGCCGTATCCGGGCGAACTCGGCGCTCGCATATACAACAACGTTTCCAAGGAAGGATGGGCTCGGTGGGTGGCCCATCAAACCATGCTGATCAACGAGAACCGGCTGACCCCCATCGAGCCGAAGGCGCGGGCGTTCTTGGTGGCTGAAATGGAGAAATTCCTGTTCGGCGAGGGATCGGAAAAGCCCAAAGATTTCGTTCCAAAATAGCGAAATTGCGCCCATGATTTTCGTAAGTATCTGATTTCACACTTATTCATTGACGATCAAGCTGCGCGCCTGTTTAATACGCGGCGCTTCGAAATACGGCCAGGTAGCTCAGTTGGTAGAGCAGCGGACTGAAAATCCGCGTGTCGGGGGTTCAATTCCCTCCCTGGCCACCATTTCATAGAAAAATCAGGTAGTTACAAGACCACCGAGATTGTAACGTCTTGACTTCCGTGACCCCAAAAAAAGTAGCCAAATCCGCCCAGAACCACGGAGATTGGGCGTCGCATCAATTCTTGCGCACGTGAGTACGGGAAAAATCCGTCGGTACTGAACTTGAATTCGTCACTGATGCGGTGTGCCATCCTAGCCCCTAGGCAGTTCGTTCCCACATCCTTCTCAAAGGTACCAAAAAAGTCGGATTGCCTTCGGTTTCCAGTTTTGCTCCGGGAAGATCTAGGAATGCACCACTGTCCGACTTCATTATGGGGATGGTCTTCATTAGGCAAACGTCGCGGTTTGTCACAACAATCTGAACGCCTTCGCCAGTTATCAATCAGGGTCATTTTGAGGCCGGAATGCAAATCTTGACCAAGCCATTGCGGCATGCATGTGAACGGGAGCGAAAAGCCGACGGGCGGCCGAATGAAAAGCCAAGCAAGGACGTTCAGGCCAGTGGATAGGTGTTCAAACATGCATCCCACGGGGGTGCCTAAGCCAGACGCTCAGGTCGCTGGCGCTGATGGCCGGAGAGAACAGAAATCCTTGTGCGTATCCGCATCCAATGGCGGCCAGGGCCTCTAGGGTCGGGCGGTCTTCGACACCCTCCGCAACCGTTTCCATTTTGAATTGCTCAGCCAACGTAATGATGGTTTGCACCAGTCGCTGGTCCGTAGGGTTCTGCAGCATTTGCAGAATGAATGATTTATCTATTTTTAGCTCATCGGCCGGTATCTTCTTGAAATAACTGAGCGAAGAATAGCCGGTGCCGAAATCGTCGATGGAAATGCGCACGCCGACATCGCGTAGCGTCTTGAGGCGTGTGATAGCTTCGTCGAAGTCGGCAATCAGGGCGCCCTCCGTAATCTCTAAGGTGAGATGATTGGCTTTAATTCCCAAGGTGCGGACGGCCGTTCGCACCATGTCAAGAAACTCCGGGTGGTGCAGCATGCCAGGCGTAATGTTGACGGCTACCGGCAGTGCATCCAATTCAGTTGATGTGCGCAAGGCGTTGCTGAGCACATACCAAGTTAGATCATGCATCAACCCGCTTTCGTCGGCCAGAGGAATGAAGACATCAGGCGTCGCCACAGTCTCGCCCGAAACTATCCAGCGCGTCAGCGCCTCCACGCCCGCCGTTCGAAAATCGTCGATTCGGACCTTGGGCTGGTAGTAAACGGACAGTTCCCCAATATCCAACGCCTTGGCGAATGCTTCTCCGAGTTGCCACGGTTTGAGCACCTGCGCTTCGCAGGTGTCATCGAAGACTTTGAG
>JALYIW010000087.1 GCA_030775625.1 Pseudomonadota bacterium
ACGGTATCGTGTTCGCGGCCTCGCATAAGGGCGAGGTGCTGGCCACCGCACTCGATACCGGCCGCAAGGTCTGGGTCAAAAAGCTAAAACTGCCCCTTTCAGGAGGGCCCGGTGCGGGGTTCGGCATGGTGGTGCTCGGAACCAGCAAGGGTACGATCGTCGCATTGGACGGCGCGACCGGCCGCCAGTTATGGCGTGCCCGCGTGAACTCCGAACTGCTGTCCGCTCCGGCCATCAGCGAAAAAGTCGTCGTGCTGCGCTCGGTTGACGGGCGACTGCACGGCCTGGACTCGCACACCGGCAAGGAACTGTGGTCGGTGGAACAACAGGTGCCTCGGTTGAGTCTGCGCGGCACTGCGGCTCCCGCCATAGCCAGGGAAATGGCGATCAGCGGATTCGACAATGGCAAGGTAATGGCGGTGTCGCTGAACACCGGTGACACGGTATGGGACGTCGCGCTAGCGGCCCCTCATGGTCGAACCGAACTCGACCGACTGATCGATGTCGATTCGCCGGTGAGGGTGGTCGGGGACAATGTGTTCGCGACTGGTTTCCAAGGGCGCACAGCAATGCTTGCGCTTGATTCGGGGCAGCTCTGGTGGGGACACGACATGTCAAGCTATCGAGGCTTCGCAGTCGATGCCGACAACTTGTATGTGACGCAATCCGATGGCATCGTGGTGGCCATGCGCCAGCGTGATGGGTCGGAGTTGTGGCGCACGGAAAAATTGAAGTTGCGACGTTTGAGCGCTCCTGTACTGACCAGCACCGCGGTGGCCGTGGCCGATTTCCAGGGTTACATACACTGGCTGGACAAGACGAACGGCGAGCTGGTGGCGCGAGTGCGCATCGCGAAGCAAAGAGTCTCCAACGAGCCGGTGGCTGTGGATGACACCATCGTGGTGCTGACCGACGGCGGCAAAATGGCCGCGTACCGCGCCACCCCGCGCGGGAGGCGCGCGGCGCTGACTGCTCCGCTCGAATCACCGGGTGGGGTACCTGCCGAAGTGCCCGCGTCTGCGCCTGAGGCAGCCGCGATTCCTGCCCCGACCCAGTAGCTGCTCTTGCTGCCGGTAATCGCATTGATCGGTCGGCCAAACGTAGGCAAATCGACCCTGTTCAATGCCATGACCGGCACTCGGGATGCACTGGTCGCCGATCTGCCGGGGCTGACGCGCGATCGGCAATACGGATTCGCGCGCCGCACCGACGTTCCTTGCATCGTCATCGACACCGGCGGCTTGGTGCAGGAAGCCGACCTCATCGAAAGTTTGATGATCGAGCAAACGCAGCGGGCGATCAGCGAGGCTGATCGCCTGATCGTGCTGGTCGATGGCCGCGCCGGCGTCACGCCCCAGGATCACTTCGTGGTGCAGCTCGCGCGGCGCAGCGGCAAGCCGATGATTTTAGCGGTCAATAAAACCGAAGGCTTCGACCACGATGTAGCCGTCGCTGACTTTCATCAATTGGGTCTGGGCGAACCGCAACCCATCGCCGCGGCGCACGATCAAGGGGTGATCTCATTGCTCGAAGCGGCGCTCGCTGGGCTCACGCCCGATCCGCACGATGGTCCGGAAATGAGCGGCATCAAGGTCGCCGTCATCGGGCGGCCCAATGTCGGGAAAAGCACGCTGATCAATCGTCTGCTCGGTGAGGATCGCATGGTGGCGTTCGATGAGCCGGGGACTACGCGGGACGCCGTGTTCGTGCCGTTCGAGCGCGACGGCGAGCGCTACACGCTGATCGATACCGCCGGCCTGCGGCGTCGTTCGCGCGTCGAGGAAGTGGTCGAAAAATTCAGCGTCATCAAGACGTTGCAGGCCATAGAAACCGCCAATGTCGTGGTGGTAGTCGTCGATGCTCAGGACAATGTCGCCGAACAAGACGCGAGCCTGCTCGGCACCGTGATCGAGCAAGGTCGAGCCTTGGTTCTGGCCGTCAATAAATGGGACAACATTCCCACGGAACAGCGCGATTTGATCCGCGGGCAAATCATGCAACGTTTGGAATTTGCCGATTTTGCGCCGCTGCATTTCATATCGGCGCGCCACGGCAGCGGCGTCGGCGAGCTGTTTGCATCGGTTCGCAAAGTCTACGCTGCCGCTACCCGAGCCATGAGCACGCCGGAATTGACGCGCGTGTTGGAGGCGGCGATAGAGAGTCACCAGCCGCCCATGATCAGTGGCCGGCGCATCAAATTGCGCTACGCACATCAAGGCGGGCGCAATCCGCCCGTGATCGTCATCCACGGAAATCAAACCGGTCATGTACCGGACGCCTATCGCCGCTATCTGGCCAATGTGTATCGCAAGGCCTTTGATTTAATGGGAACACCGGTACGGGTGGCGTTTCGCGACGCTGAAAACCCCTATGCCGGCAAGCGCAATCCACTGACGCCTCGCCAAGTGAAAAAACGCAAGCGGCTGATTCAGCGCAATAAGCGCTAGGCTCAAGTTTGCTAGACTTGCGACCCAAGGCCGGCGGCGTCGCAGTGGGAAGTCCCTTGCTGCAGTTCACGACAACCAAAACCTGGCGAATTTCAGCGGTGGCAGCGCTGCTGCTCGCGCTGTATGCGTTGGCAGGTTTCGTGGTTGCGCCGCAGCTGCTGCGGTCCGCCTTGATGAAAGACATTCCCGAGACCTTGGGCGTGACTCCCACGGTGGGTGAAATCCACGTCAACCCCTGGCTATTTCAGGTCGAAATCAAGGATTTCTCCTTGGCGTCGCCGGCCGGGGAAAAACTCCTCGGGTTCGACCGGCTGTTCGTCGATTTCGAGTTGTCGTCGATATGGCATCGCGCCTATTCATTCGCCAAAATCGACATTGCGGCTCCCAGGATAAATGCCATCGTGGCGCGCGACGGCTTGCTCAATCTCCTGCAGCTAAAACCAAAACCTTCGCCCAAGCCTGCCAAAAAAGCCGAACCAATCCCGGCGTTGCGCATCCATTCCTTCAAGGTGAGCAGGGGGTCGGTGTCCTACGAGGATCGCAGCCGCCCATCCACATTCGCCGCTCGTCTCGAACCCATCGATTTCGAGTTGCAGGAATTCACTACGGGGGTTGAGGGCGGCAGATTCACGTTCTCCGGTGCTTCGAGGCTCGGGGAACGAGTCGAGTGGCATGGTCATGTATCGGTACAACCCATCGAATCGGACGGCGAGTTTCAGGTCGCGGGACTGCATGCGCACACGATTTGGGAGTACCTTGAAGATCAGCTGAACTTTGCCGTCAATTCCGGCACCCTGGATCTGAACGCGACCTACAAATTTTCTTTGCGCGACCAAGTCGCTTTGAAATTGGACGTCGCAAAAATCGCGCTGACCGACCTAGTCCTGCGGCCCAAGGATTCGGACATCGAGTGGGTGAGGGTGCCCGATCTCGAGGTGAGCGGCGCCAGCATGGATCTCGTCAAGCGTTCGGCGTACGTGGATTCGCTGACCCTGACGGGATTGAAGCTGCTCACCTGGCTGGAGCCGGACGGGTCATTCAATTTGCTGAAACTGGCTCGCTCGCCCGTAATTGCCGTAGCACCCCCGCGGGCGGTGACTCCCGGGGCAATGACTGTGAGCACCACGGCTGCCCCCGTGGCGGGGTGGAAGTTCGATTTACGTGAGTTCGCACTCAAGGAAGCCAGCATCGCGGCAGAAGACCGCAGCACCAAGCCGGCGGCAAAGGCATTGCTCGCGCCGTTGTTTTTGAAGGTCGAGAATGTCAGTTTGGATCTCGCCAAGCCGTTGACGGTGACCCTCGATACGCGCATCAACGGCGGCGGCTCCTTGAACATGAGCGGCGAGGTCACGCCGCAGCCGGTGTCCGGCAATTTGGCGGTCAAGTGGGACGGCATCGAGTGCAAGGACATGCAACCCTATATCGCGCAACGCACATCCATGTCACTGCTGGGCGGACGTCTGAGCGGCGAGGCCAAGGTGCTTTACGGATCGGGGAAACCGGCGCTGCAGTTCGGCGGCAATGTCAGCGTCGCCAACTTACACACCGTCGACAATGCCTTGCACGATGACTTGGTCAATTGGGAAAGATTGGACCTGCAAGGCGTAACTTTCCAGCACGCACCGGATAGATTGGACATAGAACAAATTATCCTGCAAAAGCCCTATGCTCGCGTGATCATCGAGCCGGATACCAGCTTGAATGTCTCGCGAGTGCTGGCGGGGCCGGGAGCGACGCTGATCGTGCCCGCGGCCAACCCCGAGGCGCCCGCAGCGACGGTGACGGCGGCGGCTCCGCCACCCGGTGCGCGCAACAAACGCGCTGCCAATCCATCGGCCTCGGCGCCGACGATGCCCATGTCCATCAAGAAAATCGTGCTGCATGCGGGCCAGGCGAATTTTGCGGACCTGTCCGTCATGCCGAATTTTGCGACCGGCATCCAGAGTATGGAAGGTACGATTCGAGGTCTGTCGTCGAAGCCGAATTCGCGCGCGAAGGTCGATATTCACGGCGCCGTCGACGCCTTTTCGCCGGTCGCGATCACCGGTGAAGTCAATGTATTGGCTGCGAAGCTTTATACGGATTTGGCTTTGAGTTTTCGTAATATGGAACTGAGCACCTTCAATCCGTATTCCGGAAAGTTCGCAGGTTACAACATCACCAAAGGCAAGCTCACGACCGAGTTGCATTACAAAGTGGAGGGCCGCAAGCTCGATGCACAGCATCACATCACAATCGATCAACTCGAGTTCGGCGAGAAGACGGCGAGCAAAGAGGCGGTATCGCTGCCGATCAAATTGGCGGTCGCTTTGCTCAGAGACCGCAATGGCCTGATCGACTTGGATATACCCGTCACGGGATCTCTGGATGATCCGAGATTTCGACTGGCTCCCATCATTTGGAAAGTCTTCGTGAATATTCTCGAGAAGGCGGTGACGGCGCCCTTCGCGTTGTTGGGCGCTTTATTCGGCGGCGGCCCGGATTTGCAGTTCATCGATTTTCAACCGGGCGCGGCTGCGCTCGATCCCGCGGCCGCCGACAAGGTGCATGCCATGGCCAAGGGACTGAACGAGCGTCCGCAACTCAAAATCGAAGTACCGATCGCGTGGGTCAGCGAACTCGATCGCCCGGCGTTGGTCGAGACTCGGTTCTTGGCGCAGGTCAAAGAAGCGCAGACTGAGAAGAGCAGTCGCAAAAAGGCGTCGGGGGATCCCCCATCATTCGATGAACTCGATCCGGCGACGAAGGTGGATTTGCTGACTCCGTTGTATGCAAAAAGCTTGGGCGGCGAACCGAGATATCCACAGTCGGTGGCGAGCCTCAAAGCAAAGCCGGAAATCGCCGCGGCCAAGGCCGAGTTTTTGGTTCGTGCATTGCGCGAACATATCACGGTCGCGGCTGCGGACCTCACCACTCTGGGACAGCAACGGGCGGCGGCGGTACAGCAGGCCTTGCTGACGGATACGCAGCTGGATGCCGCGCGAGTCTTTCTGGTCGCCAACGACAAGGCGAAGAATCAAGACGGCAAAGTCCGGCTGGAGTTATCCCTGAAATGATGGATACTCGGTGGCCGCGCGCGTCAGTTCAAAAACAACTCCGGGTCCACCCAGGCGCGATTCAAGCTGAGGGCCCAGTGCAAATGCGGGCCGGTGGCGCGTCCCGTCATTCCAACCGCCCCCAGGCGGGTGCCCGCAGCAACGCGCTGCCCGGGCTCTACATCCACTGTGCTCAAATGACAGTACATGCTGATCAAGCCGCGGCCGTGATCGATGAATACGGTGTTGCCGGTAAAAAAATAATTGCCTGTATCGAGGACGGTGCCGGCAATCGGCGCCAGCACGGCGGTGCCCGTGGGAGCGGCGATATCCATGCCGCTGTGGGGGCTGCGCGACTCGCCGTTGAAAATCCTTCGCAGTCCGAATGAGCTGCTGCGCGGACCGGGCACAGGCTGAGCAAAGCGCAGGGAATTGGGCGGCGGATCCGTCCAGTGGTTCAGTGCACGATCGATGCGAGCGCGCTCGGCGGTCACTCGCGCCAGGTCCGTCTTCGACAGATTGACCTGTTTGGGCGCGACCTTGAGGGATTGGCTGGCATACTGTTTGCCACCCACATCGAAGTTGATTTCCTGCCTGCCCTCGGCGCCGCGAATGATTACCTCGCTTCTGCCAAGCGGCGCCGACAGCGGAATACCAATCACGGCCACCCAGTTCTTACCGTCCTCGACCACCAAGGCACGATGCCCATTGGCTTCCACATAAGGCGCAGCCTCGGCAGCGCCTTCGATCCGAATGAGTTTGACGCCCCCGGGAACCGCACTTTCATGCGGTAAATCCACCGCGAGACCGATCGCGGGGCTCAAGCCAAAGACAATGCAGGTAGCGCGCACGGCGTGGCGGCGGGCGCCGCAGCAAGCGGCACGAATCATGACGGGACCTCGACTGTAGCGCGAATCCTGCCGCGGGCGAGCCGCGCTTCGATGATGCTGCCGGGTTTCACATCCGCGGCGTCGCGCAGAATAGCACCGCCCTCACCGCTCACAATGGCATAGCCGCGTTCCAGAGTTGCCAGCGGGCTGACGGCATGCAGTGTCCGCATCAGAGGCAGGAGCCGTTCGCGCTTCGACTGCGTGATCTGCCGCCAGGCGCGGCCCAGCCGTTGACCCAAATCCTCCAGGCGCAACAGCCGCTGGGTCAGTCGGTTCGACGGACTCACCAGCGCCGCACGGCCCGTGAGCCAACGCAAGCGCTCGCGCTGTTCGTACAACCGACGGCGAAGCGCGCGCACCAGGCACTGTTCGAGTTCGTCCAACCGCTGTGCTTGTTGCGCTACCCGGGCGA
>JALYIW010000088.1 GCA_030775625.1 Pseudomonadota bacterium
AGCAGCATGTCACTGTCCCGACGCGGCTGGTGGACGAGGCGTTTTTCAAAGACGGCAAGATGTTCGACGGCTCATCCATCGCCGGATGGAAGGGGATCAACGAATCGGACATGATTCTGATGCCTGACCCCGCCACGGCGGTGATCGACCCCTTCTATGAGGAAACCACGGTCAATCTGCGTTGCGATGTCATTGAACCGATGACCATGCAGGGTTACGAGCGTGATCCGCGCTCGCTGGCCAAGCGCGCGGAGGCGTATTTGAAGTCGACGGGTATCGCCGACTCGGCGCTTTTCGGACCGGAGAATGAATTCTTTATTTTCGACAATGTCACCGTCAGCGCCGGCATGAACGGCTGCTCGTATGAAGTGGATTCCTACGAGGGTGCGTGGAACTCCGGCAAGACTTATGAGGACGGCAACAAGGCTCACCGGCCGGGAATCAAAGGCGGCTACTTTCCCGTACCGCCGGTGGATTCACAGCAAGACATCCGCACAGCAATGTCCATGGCTTGCGAGGAGCTGGGACTGAAGTTCGAAGTTCACCATCACGAGGTGGCCACCGCGGGCCAAGGTGAAATCAACGTCGCGGCGAACACGCTGACCAAGAAGGCCGACGAGGTACAGATCCTCAAATACGCGCTGCAAAACGTCGCGCATGTGCACGGCAAGACGCTGACCTTCATGCCCAAACCCATCGTCGGCGACAATGGTAATGGCATGCACGTACACCAATCGCTGCAAAAGGACGGCAAGGCGCTGTTTGCCGGCGACAAATACGGCGGACTGTCGGAGACCGCGCTCTACTATATCGGCGGCATCATCAAGCATGCCCGCGCCATCAATGCCTTCACCAATGCCAGCACCAATAGCTATAAGCGTCTGGTGCCCGGCTTCGAGGCTCCCGTGAAGCTCGCGTATTCGGCCCGTAACCGCTCTGCTTCCATTCGCATTCCCTGGATCTCCAATCCCAAGGGCCGCCGCATTGAAGTCAGGTTCCCGGATGCCACCGCGAATCCGTATTTTGCTTTTGCCTCCATGTTGCTGGCCGGCCTTGACGGCATTCAAAACAAGATCCATCCCGGCGAACCCGCCGATAAGGATCTCTATGATTTGGAGCCCGAAGAGGACAAGAAAATCCCGACGGTGTGTCATTCGCTCGACATGGCGCTCGACTATCTGGACAAGGATCGGACATTCCTCAAGGCGGGCGGGGTATTCACGGACGACTTGATCGATGCCTACATCGAATTGAAGATGAAGGAAGTGACGCGTCTTCGCATGACCACGCACCCCATCGAAGTGGAAATGTACTATAGCTTGTAGGTTTATGGGGCGACGACGACGCCGTCGCCCATCCTACCCGCCGCGTCAACCGCTCTGGCTCGGCGGCGGTAGCGAATCTTGCCGACGACCATGATCGCCGGAACCGCACACGCCGGGGACTAGCCATGTCAGCGGATCGCAGGGATTGCACCGCCTGCCACCAGAGTATGTTCGCTGCCGCACGGAAAGAACGGCCGAAATCTGCTTAAGTTAGCCGATCCAGGGATTTGGATGCGGCGGAAGCGAGTGATGCTAAACATTCTCCTGATTCAGGATGATGCGGCGGAGGCCGCAATCGTTCGGCAGGCGTTGATCAACTGCCATGATGCCTCTTTCCGCGTAGTGTGGGTGCGGCACTGTGCGGATGGTCTCAAAGCACTGACCCATAAGCGAGCGCAGCAAAACCACGATCCGGACAGAATAGCTGCAATCCTGGTAGATCTCGCACTTCCCGACAGCCGCGGAATGCAAACATTTGACCGGCTATTTGCGGCTGCGCCGCATATTCCGATCCTCATCCTAACGAGTCCCGACGATGAAGTGATCGCAAAAGCTGCCATACAAAAAGGCGCGCACGAGTACCTATTGAAGGGTCATCTGGACGACTACCTATGGGCTAAAGCAGTCACCTGCATGATCGACCGTGCGGCAAACGCGGCGGCCATATTCGAAGAAAAAGAGCGCGCGCAGGTCACCCTCAATTCCATCGGCGACGCGGTCGTCAGTACCGACGTATCGGGCGATGTGACCTATCTCAATGTAGAGGCCGAGCGCTTGACCGGCTGGTCGCAGGAAGAAGCCAAAGGCCATCCGCTATTGGAGGTATTGCGCATCATCGACGGCAATACCCGCGGGGAAACTCGCAACCCAATGGCTGTCGCAATCAAGGAAAACAGGACGGTTACTCTCACGCCGGACTGCATATTGATCCGCAAGGACGGAACCGAATTTCCGATTGAGGACTCCTCTGCACCCATCCATGACCGTCACGGACAAGTCACGGGCGCCGTGATGGTGTTTCACGACGTAAGCGCCGCACGCTCGATAACTCTGCGAATGTCCTACCTGGCCCAGCACGACAGTTTGACCCAATTGCCCAATCGCCTGCTGCTGATCGACAGATTGACCGAGGCCATTGCGATTGCTCAGCGCCACAATCGGCAACTCGCCGTGTTGTTTTTGGATATCGATCGGTTCAAGTTCATCAACGATTCCTTGGGTCACGCAACCGGCGATCAGCTGCTGCAGTCCATTGCAGGGCGCGTGCTCGATTGCGTGCGCGCCTCCGACACAGTAAGCCGCCTAGGCGGTGATGAGTTTGTCATTTTACTTCCGGAGATCGCTCATTCGCAGGACGCTTTGATTTGCGCGGATAAGATACTCGAGGCGGTGCGCCGCGTGCATCGCATCGATGAACATGATCTCTATGTGACCGCGAGCATCGGCGTCGTGACTTACCCCGAGGACGGGACGGAATGCGAAGTATTGATGAAACATGCGGATTTCGCGATGTACGACGCGAAGGAACACGGCCGCGACAACCGCCAGGGCTTCAACCGCGATCTCAGCGTCAGGGCAATCAAGCGTCACTCACTGGAAAACGACGTGCGTCACGCTCTGGAACGCGAAGAATTCAGAGTGCACTACCAGCCGAAAGTCGCTTTGGAAAGCGGTAAAATTGTCGGGATGGAAGCCCTCATCCGCTGGCTTCACCCCGTTTTCGGCCTGGTGCCACCGGCCGATTTTATCCCGGTCGCAGAAGAATGCGGACTCATCGTGCCGATAGGCCGTTGGGTGTTGGACCAAGCATGCCATCAAGCCCAAGCTTGGCAGGAAATCGGTATTCCCCCTCTGATAGTCGCAGTCAATATTTCCGCGGTCCAGCTACGCGCCAAAGACTTTCTGGCGGATGTCGCCAGGGCTCTCGCGAATACCGGCTTGCGGCCGCAATTCCTGGAGCTGGAGCTGACGGAGACTTTCCTGATGCAGGACACGACAAACACATCGGCTCTCATTCATAGCTTGAAAGACCTGGGGCTCACGCTTGCCCTGGACGATTTCGGCACCGGCTACTCGAGCCTAAGTTATCTGAAGCGGTTTCCAATCGACACGCTGAAGATCGATCGATCTTTTGTACGCAGCATCGACACCAATGCCGATGACGCCAGCATCGTGAGCGCGGTCATCAGCATGGGCAAGAACCTGCACATGCGAGTGGTCGCCGAGGGCGTGGAAACGCGAGAGCAACTGGATTTCCTCCAAGAACGCGGGTGTCCATTCGGCCAAGGCTACTACTTCAGTCCGCCGTTGGCCGGGCAAGAGTGTATTCAAGTATTGCGGGAAAGTTCTACGCTGCGCGATCGGCAGTGCGTTGCTATTTAGGATCTGTTTCCCAGGAGCGGTGGGAGCTATGGCAGAGACTCTTCTCTCGATGAATACGAGTGGGCCAACGGAGCGCCCGCCATGAGGGAGGTTGCGCCTCCTGCCATGACTTCTCTCGGTTTCGGACTAAAGACCAAGCTCCGTACGTCCCAGAGCGCCGACGACGGTCGCTCCATGGTGCGGCCGCACAGAGCAAAGATATTGATTGTGGACAATGATCGAGCTTCGAGCCGGCTGATGCTTACACGTCTTGGGGCCGCGAACTATGAGGTGCAATCTGTCGATGGAGCGCGTACTGCCATCGCTGCATGCAGGCGATTCGAACCGAATCTCGTCATCACCCGTCTACGCTTGCAGCAGGGCGACGGTATGAGCCTGCTGAAGGAGTTGAAACGACGTTGGCCGATGTTGAGTGTGATCATATTGACGGCACACGGAACCATCCCCGAGGCGGTGCACGCCACCCACTGCGGAGCATTTGGTTTTTTGGTCAGACCGATTGAAAAATCCGAGTTGCTGGGGCAAGTACAGCGCGCGATAGCTGTCTCCAATTTCAGCCAAATCAAGGGCGATTGGCGCGCGAATATCGTCTCTCGCAGCCGGCTCATGGAAGACCGTCTCGGGCAGGCCAATAGTGCGGCCCGCACCGATGCGCCGGTCCTGCTGTCCGGCGAAAGCGGCACTGGGAAAGAACTCTTTGCGCGGGCCATACACGCCGCCAGCGCCCGTCGAGCAGGACCCTTCAGCAACGTGGTCTGTGGGCCGGGAGCGGACCATGATCACGTCATGGGCGCGTTTGAAGCCGCACGCGGCGGCACCCTGCTGATCCAAGATATCGGTGACTTATCCTTGAAGGTCCAGGCCAGGCTGGCGTCGGTGCTCAGAGAACTGGAGTCATCGCGCGCGAACAATCGAGGTGCGCCGGGTACGGACGTGCGTCTCATTTGCACGACCTCCGGAAATTTGAAGAATTTGCTGGAAAGCGGCCGATTTCACCAGGAACTGTATTATCAAATCAATGTGTTGTCTATCGAGGTGCCGCCGCTGGGGCGCCGCCGCGAAGATATTCCCTTGCTGATATCGCGTTTTCTCGAAGAAGCCACTGATGAGAGTGGTGTGGCGAGAATCTATTCGCCGAAGGCTGTTGAACTGCTGGCGACCACGGATTGGCCGGGCAATGTCCGTCAGCTTTTTGACTTTGTAAAACAGAACGTGGCGCTTTCGCAGAATAGAGTCATATCGGAAGAATTCGTAAAGCAATCCCTGGGCGACAACGTGACGCGAGTGCCATCCTACGACGAAGCCCGGGAGGAGTTCTCTCGGGCATATTTGATCAAGAATCTGCAGAGTACCGGCGGCAATATGAGCAGATCGGCCCGCCTCGCCAAACGCAATCGAACGGATTTCTACAAACTGCTCGCGCGTTATCGATTGATGTCAGGGGACTTCAAGAACGCGGGCGCCGGGGATGATGCCTTGTCTGCCGCAACCTTCGGGCAATCTCCTAAAGATTTCGAGCAAGGATGAATCACAATGCTTATGTCCGCTAACGGATCTGAGCGTTTGCGGCAGACGTTTTCGGATCCACGGGCTCGGGGCCCAAAATAAACGCATCGAGAACTTTGCGGGCAATGGGCGCGGCCGCCGAAGCGCCGAAGCCGCCGTTCTCGACCAGTACGGCGATGGCAATTTTAGGATCGTCGGCCGGAGCGAAGGCTATGAACCACGCGTGATCGCGCTTTCTTTCATCCACAATTTTTGCGCGCGTGTTTTCAGTCTGTTTGATCGTGAACACCTGGGCGGTGCCCGTCTTTCCGGCATATTTATATTTAGCGCCCACGCCGGATGCATACGCGGTGCCGCCCGCACCCGACACCACCGCAATCATACCTTCGTGAATGACGTCCCATTGTTCTGATGTTGCGATGTCGATGGGTGCCATCAGTCGCGGACTGCGGGGTTCGATGATAGTCGAGCCGGCCGGCCGAATCGCCGATACCAGCCGCGGCACTGCGATGATCTTGCCGCTTTCGGCGATTTCCGCGGCGAAGTGCGCCTGCTGCAGGGGGGTTACCGTTATGGGGCCCTGGCCGATCCCCATGCTGATGGTCTCACCGGGAAACCATACGCGATCAGCGGGGCGCTTGAATGCGTGTTGCTTCCATTCAGGCGATGCGTAGAGACCGGGCTTTTCGCCGGGAATATCGATGCCGGTCAAGGCGCCGTAGCCGAATGTTTTCATGAAATCATCCATCCGACCGATACCGAGCCGCTCCGCAACGCGAAAAAAATAAACGTCGCAGGACTCCGCGATGGCCTGTCGCATCGTCAGAAAGCCGTGCTTTTTGTCGTCCCGGTACCGATTGCTGCTCCCCGGAAGCGTGAAAAATCCGGGGCAGAATTCAGGCTGCAGCGGCGACAGAATGTTGTATTTCAGGGCAGCCAAAGCATACAGTGGCTTCACGGTCGATCCTGGCGGATAGGCGCCTCGCAGCGCGCGATTCAATAGTGGAATGTCGATGTTGTTGGCGAGTGCGCCGTACTGCGCCACGCTCAGGCCACGAACGAAACCGTTCGGGTCGAATCCCGGCATGCTAGCGAGCGCTATGATGTCGCCGGTCCTCGGGTCGAGGGCTACCACGGACCCTCGTCTGCCGGCCAAAGCCGCCTCCGCCACTTTCTGCACCCGGATGTCGAGCCCCAATATCAAATCGTCACCCGCCACTGGAGGGTGCAAATCCAGATGCGGTGAGAAATCACCCTGCTTGTCGACCGGTCTACCGGCCGCGTTGACGAGAAATTCCCGCGACCCGCGTTTGCCATGCAGCCTCTGCTCGTAAGCCGCCTCGACGCCCAGCTTGCCGATGAGACTCGTGCCGGCGTAGGCATCGCTGTCGATTTGCTTCAGATCCTGTTCATTGATCGCGCTTACGTACCCAAGTGCATGCACGGCCGTCTCGCCGAGGGGGTAATGTCTCGCCAGGCGCGTGCGAATGTCCACCCCCGAGAATTGGAAGCGATGTACCGCGAAAAGCGCCATCTCTTCATCGGTCAGTTGCAGCTTGATGGGCACGCTTTCGTAGACTTTGTGAAGCAGTACAGTCCGTCTGATGCCGCTGACTTCTTCCGGTCGCAGCAGTCCGATGCTGACTAGCGACGCAAAAACAGCGTCCAGGGCTTTGCCGTCCCCGACCTGCTCTCTCACCAGTTCGATCTGGTAGGCGGGCAAGTTATCGGCGAGCACCACGCCATTTCGGTCCAGTATCAAGCCGCGGCTCGGAGGAATGGGTTCGGTACGGATGCGGTTGCCCTGCGAGAGGGTCGCATAGTATTCGTGTCGAATTACCTGAAGATAGAAAAGTCTCCCCGCCACCGCCAGGAGCAGGACCGCGGCCATGACGCTCGCGACGATACTGCGTATGGCAAATAGTCGATTTTCAGCGTGGACATTCTTGATCCGCGATTGGCAACTTCTCACCAAGGGAGCAACAATCCCGGGTTAGGCGCTTCTCTCATGCACGAATTGTAAAGTATCTGTGATGTGGTCGACACCTACCTCCTCCCTTCGCCGCTTGGCCCATGAGCGCGTGAACCTTTTTTGCAAGCTATCGTAGAGCGCGGGCGGTATCCCTCCAATCCGTATCCACTCCAACAATGCGCCATCCCAATCCTGCTCCTCGGCGCGGGTGAACTGGCCCATTCCCTGGGCCAGCCTCTGCACCTGGTATTCCCGGCGCAATACCTCATCCTCGGACGGAGTGGGCGTGTCGCTGTGTATTTCGCAGCGGATACACAGCATTCGCAGAGCCCTCTCGCGGGCCACGATGTCCGCCTGAGATACGCAGCCGGCGCGAGCCAATACTTCATTGACCGCCTTCAGACCTCCTTTGGGCCATTGCGGAACGCTCGCAATAAAGTCTTTCGCCGCCTGCAGCAACGCCTCTCGCTCGGAACTGTGTAGATTTCTCGCGACCGCCGATTCGTAGGCTCCTATGTGCCGCCCGGCTTCCAATAGATTCGCAATGCTCTGCTGAGTGTCGCGCAATCGTTGCTTGGCTAATTGAGCGTTGCAAAGGCCAATGGCGAATTCGAACCGTTGGTGGAGAGCGCCCGCTTGTGCCTTGGGCATTTCATCCAGCGCGTCGAACGCGGCGCGCCACGCGGGGATTTTCGCGCACCCCTCGAGCAACTCTGTCCCCGCCAACACGGCGGTCCGCTCCGCCGCTTCGCACAAGGCAAGGGCACTGGCCTTATTGGACTCCAATCCGGCGGCATACTCGGCATACGCCTGCTGCTTTTTTTGAAAAACCGCCGAGCATAGTTCCCGAAATTCATTCCACAACAATTGACTCTGGTCACGGGGTGCCGGCCCTGTATCCTTCCACAATATTTGCAGCTGCTTGATCGCCGCAACGGCTTCCCGACTGGCGCTTTGATCGAGTAATTTGCGTGCTTGCTCAATGAGGGAGCGCTTATTCGCGACGTTGCGCTCGTACCATCCGTCGAGCTTTTTCTGCAGCCGCACCATCGCGGCGTCAAACTTCTCCTGATCAACCCGGCCCAACTCTCGGTCCACCGGAAAAAATCGACGCCATTCCTGCGGTGCTTCACGTAACACCCTTGCCGCCAAGTCCCACTGCGAACTCTCTGTGTTCTGAGCGCCTTCGAACGCCGTGAGCCGCGCAAGCACCGCTTTGCGATTCTCCAGGTTTTCCTGCCGCAGCTGCGCCTGGGTTTCGAAGTAGAGGCGGCAGGGTCGATACGCCGCCTGCGAAGCCTGGTGAAACCGCTCCCGCTGCGCGACATTCTCGCTCACGATCCCTTGGCTGATGGTTCGCCATTCCTGCTGCAGCGATTTGATCCGTTCCGCAAGGTCTTTTGGCTGTTCGGTCGAACCAATGAGACCTTCCATCTCCTCGATCAGAGCGACGCGCTTTGGCGCAACCGCATAGTCCTTCCAGCGCTTGAGGTCTTGCAAATTGTCATCGAGCTGCTGCAGAGTCCGAACGAGGTATGCCGGCACACCGGGCCCGCCGTTTGGCCCACTGGGCCCGGCCGGCCACCTCTGTGCAATCGCCAGGCGCAGCCCCGCCGCTCTCTGGGTACTGCCTTCACTCAGCATGGCATTGGCCTTGGCTATCAAATCACCTAGCTCGCGAAACAGCTGCTCCTCGGCCGCCCGCTTCTGCGCGACAGCTGCAGCTTGCATCTCGCGGATGGCGATCTGCTCTTTTCGAGCCTGTTCTTCTGAATTGGCCCGCGCTGCGGCGGTCTCTCGAGCGGATTGGCGCTCACGTTCCAATGCGTCGCGGGCGCTTTCTTGGGCCGCGTGCTCTGCCACAGCCTGGGCAGCGCGCTGCGCGGCCTGGCGCAAGTGTGTCGCGATTACCTCCCCGCAGCGATCGATTGCTTGCTTCGCGGTTCGTTCGTCTTCCGCGTCCGGCCGCGTCTCGAGCGAGCGCCAGCGGGTGTCGAGCTGTTCAAAAGCTGAGGTGTAGAAATCGTCAAAACTTCGATGGCTATGCCGCTCGAGCGCATCGAGCAGCGCGCTGACCTCGCCGGCGAACTCGGTTGCTTTGCGATCTCCGGCGGTCAGAGCGGCGCATTTCTCCTTTAGAATTCGGTAAACGGCCTTATCCTTGTTGCGGACTTGTTTGACGAGTTCTCTCAGCAGCACGGGATCATCGATGGACTGCGCGGCTAATTGCCGTAATCGGCTTGACGGGCTTTCGGTGACGAGCTTTGCGACTTGCAGCGGATCTTGAATCGAGGCGAGCGCCTGCGGCAAGCATCGAGCATCTCGACAAAGCGCGGCCACAGCGAAAACCGCCGGACGATCCTGGGCTTGATCGCACAGCACGGTAAAGTCGATGGACCCCGCATCCACGAAGTGAGCGAGACGAGCCTGCGCGGCCCTCTGCAACCCAACCGGGCAGGCCGCCATATCGCCGGACAGGCCTGCCAAACCTCGCAAAGCCACCCCATCAGCAAGCCTGCCAACGGCAGCAATGCGCAGGCGTTCATCACCATCGCTGCGCCTCGCCGCGAGGAGCAGCTCCGCGGATTCCGCGGTCAATTGGGCGATACGTTCATCCAACGTGGGCGCAGGGGGCGGCGCTTTGTGAAACAGCCGCGAAATTACGCTCATGTGCGTAAGGTCATGAATAACATCGGGAAAATTCCTTTTTGTCGCTACTCATGACGAATTATACCGTCGCGGCGGCGTGCCCCTAAATTATTCGCTGTTCGCCTTTGCCCAGCGGACCCTTATTGGTATTGCGGCTGCGGCACGGATAGGTGCAAGATTGCCGACCCATCGCCGCAACAGGAGAGAAACAAGTATGTGCGAACACGACGACCTGGAGGAATTTGCACGACGCGCGGGCGCACTGACGCGTAGACAATTCGGCACGATCGCACTCGGCGCCGGATTGGCCGCAGTGTTGCCAACGCTGGCGAATGCCGCCGAAACCACCGGAGCCGATGTCGAAATAAAAACTCCGGACGGCACGGCCGATGCTTATTTCGTTCATCCTGCGAAAGGCAAATACCCGGGCGTGCTCATTTGGCCTGATATTTTCGGATTGCGTCCAGCGTTTAAACAAATGGCCACGCGACTGGCCGAGTCCGGGTATTCGGTCCTGGTCATCAATCCCTTCTACCGCGCGAAAAAAGCGCCCACAGCGCCGGATCACGCCGATATGAACGATCCAGCGACGCGTCAATCACTGATAGCCCTGATGCGCGCGTTGACTCCCACTACCGCGGTAACCGATGCCAAGGCGTTCGTCGCATTTTTGGACAGTCAATCCTGCGTCGACAAGAAAAAGAAAATGGCTACCACCGGATACTGCATGGGAGGTCCTTACGTGATGCGCACAGCGGCGACTTTCCCGGATCGCGTCGGTGCCGGAGCCATTTTTCACGGCGGGGGTCTCGTCGCCGACCAGCCCGATAGCCCCCACCTGCTGATCCCGCAGATGAAAGCGCACTATCTCATCGCCATCGCTGAAAATGACGATATGAAACAGCCCGAAGCGAAGGTTGCGTTGCGCGATTCCTTCGCCAAGGCGAAATTGCCGGCCGAAGTCGAGGTGTACGCGGGTACCATGCACGGTTGGTGTACGACGGACTCCCCGGTATACAACCAGGATCAGGCGGAAAAGGCCTGGGCTCGCATGCTAGCGCTATTCGATAGCTCGCTGACTTAAATTCGCCGCGCAAAAGTCCCGCGCATCGTTTCACGCACCCAGAAGTGATCGATGCGCGGGCGGCCTAGCTCCGTGCCACCCGACTA
>JALYIW010000089.1 GCA_030775625.1 Pseudomonadota bacterium
GGCCGCAAGGGCCGGCGCGAGCCGCGGAAAAAAAACCTCCTACGTTTTCTGATCAGGAAGCTCTGGCCGAACGCGGCTGTGCGGCGGCGCGCGATGCGGGCGTTGCGCCGCGCACCCTTATTGCTGCAAGCGTTGCTGGGGTTGATGATGGCCCTCGGCCTGTGGTTCGTTCTGAACTGGGTGTACCAAGTGGTGCGCAAACCATCAGAGCTGTTCTTTCCGGTCAGCGGTACTCTCAACAAGACGCCCGCCGAAACCTGGCGGCAGTACGCTCCGCTATTTGAGAAATATTCAACGAATGTGCTGTCGCCGGAGTTCCTCGCCGCTCTTGCGCAAGTCGAGGGATCAGGCAATCCCGTTGTGCGCACCTATTGGCGATGGTCATTCGCGCCCCGTCCTTTCGACGTGTATCGACCGGCGTCAAGCGCGGTGGGAATGTATCAGATCACGGACGCAACCTTCGCAGAGGCCAGGCATTACTGCATTCGTAACCATACGGTGGTCGAGGACGGTCCGTGGAACGATTGGAGTTCTTGCTGGTTCAATCGTTTGTATATGCGGGTAATCCCATCTCACGCAGTGGAGTTGACGTCCGCTCACCTCGATCGCAGCGTCGCAAGGGTTCTCGAGCGTCACCACTTGAACTCCGCCAGCACCGAGCGCAAACAAGAATTGGCCGCGGTAATCCATCTTTGTGGTGCCGGCGCGGGCGACTTGTATGCGCGCCGCGGCCTGAAGCTGGTGGAAGGTCAGCGATGCGGCGATCACGAAGCTCGCGCGTATGTGGCGCGAGTGAACGCCATGAAACGGATATTCACGGCGATTGAGGGTTTTCCCTAGCCGCTGCGGCGATTCGCCCACAGGCTCCTATGATACCGTGCGGTTTGCGACGTGTTTCGCTCTCCGATGCGCCCTGCTGTGACAAATTCCCGCATGGGTTTGGGCACGTACTCCAAAATGTAATGTATCGACGATCCATTCGGGCGGAGCGCTTTACGATGAAACTTGACTCGCAATCTGACGCACGCGGGTCCGACGGGCCGCAGGGTCCCGTGGCCGCGGTTCAGGCGGCGCCAACGCCATCAGTCTTCGAGGACTTGCCCGGTGGCTAACTCCAGCCCTGAGGTCAATCGGCGGGTTCTGATCATCGATGACAATTGCGCCATCCACCACGACTATCGCAAAGTTCTGCGTGCGCAAGTCGAGCCCGCCGCCCTGGAGTCGCTGGAGGCGGACATTTTCGGAGATGCCGCGACCGCTGCTGCGCCACCCAATTTCGAGGTCGACTCTGCCTACCAAGGACAGCGAGGCGTCGCCATGGCGCATCAGGCCAATATGGACGGCAGGCCGTATGCCATGGCATTCGTCGACATGCGCATGCCGCCGGGCTGGGATGGCCTGGAGACCATTCAGAATCTGTGGGCTACGGACCCCAACCTGCAAGTCGTCATTTGTTCGGTACACAGCGATTGCGACTGGACAGAAGTCCTCGATACCCTCGGCCACTCCGACAAGCTGTTGGTGCTGCATAAACCCGCCGAGCCCATAGAAGTACTGCAATGCGCCACAGCGCTGTGCCGCAAATGGGAAAACGATCGGCTGCTGCGCGCGCAAATGAAGCGCCTCGAAAAGGTGATCACGGTTAGTACTCGGGGACTTGAAGCCGCGAATCGCCAATTGCACCATCTGGCGACGCACGACGCTTTGACTGGCCTGCCGAACCGGGTTTTGCTCGACGATCGGCTCACTCAGGCCATGGCGCACGCCGCTCGCGACCGACGGTCGTTTGCATTGCTGGTCTGCGATCTCGATCGATTCAAGACGATCAATGATTCCCTGGGACATCGTGCGGGCGATGAGCTGCTTCAGGAAGTTGCACGCCGGCTGGTCAGCGTGGTTCGAGCCGCCGATACCGTCGCCCGATGCGGCGGCGATGAATTCGTCATGGTCGGAAATTCCATCGCCGGGCCCGAGGAGGCAATGGGATTGGGTCTGCGCGCCGTCGAGATCCTGCAAGCCCCCGTACGCATCGGCGGCATCGACGTTCACGCCTCACCCAGTATCGGAGTCGCCATTTATCCCGCGGATGGCACTTCGATCGAGGCGCTGCTCGCGCACGCCGATGCGGCGATGTTTTCAGCCAAGCAGCGCGGCCGCGGCAACGTGCAACGGTATGAGCAAGGAATGTCGGCGGGAACCGAAGATCGCGTTCAACTCGAAAGCGATCTGTACAGCGCCGTCACCCTCAATCAGTTCCAGTTGTATTAC
Source organism: Pseudomonadota bacterium (assembly GCA_030775625.1). Classification (GTDB taxonomy): domain Bacteria; phylum Pseudomonadota; class Gammaproteobacteria; order Steroidobacterales; family Steroidobacteraceae; genus Bog-1198. The sequence goes on from JALYIW010000089.1 coordinate 2,269, forward strand.
CAACCGAAAGTCGACGCACAAACGGGCGCGGTCCGCGGCGCCGAGGCGCTCATCCGCTGGGTTCACCCGAAGCGCGGAATCGTCTCCCCCGCGCAATTCATTCCGCTCGCGGAAGAATGCGGTCTGATCGTCACCATCGGCGACTGGGTGATCCGCGAGACCTGCCGGCAAGTGAAAGTCTGGCAAGATGGCGGCATGCCCTCGCTGCGAGTGTCGCTGAATCTATCCGCTTCGCAATTCCGTGAAACCGGGTTGGTGGACAGCATTCGCCGCGCATTGGATGGCGAGGGCCTCAAAGCCCAATATCTCGAGGTGGAGCTGACTGAAAGCGCCGTCATGAGCAATCCCGAACAATCAATCGCGACTCTCGAACAATTGAGCGCCATGGGTGTGCTCGTCTCGGTCGACGACTTCGGCACGGGCTATTCCAGTATGAGTTATTTGCGCCGATTTCCGCTCGACAAACTCAAGATAGACCGCGTGT